>JANOFP010000200.1:0-2198 GCA_031413675.1 Bacteroidota bacterium | reverse complement strand
AATCAAACCGATAAACAAATCTGGAAAAATGCAAGTTGCCGGTTATATGAATTGGGCGATGATGTATTAGGCTTGCAATGGTTTACAAAAATGGGAAGTATTGGGGGTGATGTACTTGCCGGTATTCAAACAGCAATTGATAAAGCAGAAAAAAATTATAAAGGGTTAGTGATTGCAAATGAAGGAACAAACTTTTCAGCCGGTGCAAATGTGGGAATGATTTTTATGCTGGCGATAGAACAGGACTATGACGAAATAGACATGGCTATTAAACTATTTCAGAATACAATTATGCGGGTTCGTTATTCTTCTATTCCGGTTGTAGTGGCTCCGCATGGACTGGCATTGGGTGGTGCATGTGAAATGAGTTTGCATGCAGATAAAGTAATACCAGCTGCTGAAACATATACCGGGTTAGTAGAAGTAGGAATAGGTGTAATACCCGGCGGCGGTGGTACAAAAGAGTTTGTGTTGCGTGCCTCAGATGAAATGCACGAAGATGAACCGGAAACGATTACTTTAAAAAACCGTTTCTTATCAATAGCAACGGCAAAAGTGGCTACATCTGCATTTGAAGGATTTGATTTAGGTATTTATAGAAAAGGGTTGGATGAAGTATCCATGAATCAAAGTCGCAGAATAGCTGAAGCAAAAAAATCGGTGATTGAAATTTACGATGGAGGTTATACAATGCCCGTACAAAGAAATGATATAAAAGTTTTAGGCCGCTCTGCGCTGGGAGCTTTATATGCGGGCATCAATGGAATGTGGAAAGCTAATTATGCAACTGACCATGATGTAACTGTTGCAAAAAAATTAGCTTATGTAATGTGCGGTGGTGATTTAAGCGAGGCGCAATTCGTGTCCGAACAATATTTGCTGGATTTGGAAAGAGAAGCATTTTTAAGTTTATGTGGCGAGAAGAAAACACTGGAGAGAATACAAAGCATTCTTAAATCCGGAAAGCCATTGAGAAATTAATATTTAATAATTATTAACTATTAATCAATAATTTTAAAGGCGTTGAGCGATCAACGTCTTTTTTTATGGCATCAAGAAGAATTATCTACTACAAACTGCAAATCCTTATCAATATCACCGTTATCTGGGTGGTATTTGCTTTTTTATTTTTATACAATATTGTATTTATAGAATTGGATTTTAAAAATCACAGATCCCTTTTTCTCTTTTCACTCGCATTTGCCATCGTAGGTTTTATTGTTTCCGCAGCATTTTTATTTTATTTAAAAAATGCATTTAGAACGTATTCATTCTGGATATCTATTTTACTGAAAATGGGATTGACCTTTGCTTTATTTGTAGTTGTCGCGTTTCTATTGCTTGCTGTTTATTTTGTCTTTAGCCAAAATGAATCTTTTAATATGTTTACAGATTCATTTTACAGGGAAGTCTTCCTAACCCGTGCATTTCTTATTTTTATGATTGACCTGGGAATAATGACATTACTTACTATTTTTATAATTGAAGTAATTGATAAGTATGGCCCTGGCGGTTTCTGGAGTTTGATAGTTGGCAAATACAGTAAACCAAAAATTGAAAACCGGATTTTTATTTTTCTTGACATTAATGATGCTACTACGATTGCTGAAAAATTAGGCCACACAAAATATTTTCGTTTGCTCCGGGAATTTTTTTCTGATATTACAATTCCCATTCTTGCAAACGGTGGTGAAATTTATCAATATGTAGGCGATGAAATAGTTTTATCCTGGGAAAACACTCCATTAAACAAAATCCGATGTTTGAAATTTATCAGGCATGCTTATTTTGTTGTAAAAAGAAAAGAGAACAGATATATAAAACGGTTTGGAGTTGCTCCTTCATTTAAAACTGGCATGCATGCTGGAGAAGTAACAGCAGGGGTAATTGGAATTGTAAAAAAAGATTTGGTATATAGCGGCGATACGTTAAATACCGCTGCCCGAATCCGAAGCAAATGCCATGAATTAAATCAGCAGTTTGTTGTTTCAGGTGATTTTCTTCACGATTTTCATACACCCCACTCTTTTCAGATTACTGAAATTGGTGAAATGGAATTTAAAGGACGTGTAGAAAAAGAAAAATTATATGCTTTAAGTTTTGAATAAGAATTCAGTTACAAATACAAGACAGGTTTGTATATGGGCGAAATAGAATTAGATATTTTCCATCATCAACTTATTATATCTAGTAATATT
>JANOFP010000199.1:0-13371 GCA_031413675.1 Bacteroidota bacterium | reverse complement strand
ATGCATATTTTCTGCAAAAAGATTTGCTGTGTTTACAATAGCCCGTTCAATACCACCCGGTACATCGAGACGGGAACACAAAAAGGCGATATGTTTTTTGGATGAAATCATTTAAGCCAGGTTATTGTAAAAATCAATCATATTCTTTGCAAAGGGTTCGCATCGAAAATATTTTTCATATAATTTTTGATTCTCCAAACCCCCATCAGTCATCTTTTCTTTTTGGTTTATACAATTCATCATTTCATTAACCAAGCTTTCTGTTTCAGGTTTGTGATAAAATATTCCGGGTGAATGAAACTGTTTGAAATATTTATTTCCTCCGGTATCTGACAGTAGTAAAGGTTTGCCAAGACTTAATGTTTCAAGAACTGACAAATCAAAATAAGTATGCCTGTTAGGAACTACCACAAGATCTGAGGCAGCAATAAAACTCTGCGGGTCGTCTGTCCAGCCGGTCTCCATCCAGCGGGTATTATTTATGGCAGGTGCGAAATCTTTACTTCCAATTATTAAAAAATAAACTTCTGCGGTCTTGTCTAAAACTCTTTTCACAGCATCAACCAATACATCAAAACCTTTTACCTCCGATTTTCTTCCTGTAAAACAAAATACATATGCATCAGCAGGTATATTTAATTGTTTACGAATATCAGCGGCAGTTGTTGAAGCTGTTTGTTTTTTTATCCCTGTTGGAATGAAATGAAATTTTTTATGCCGGGTGATATTGGAAAACTCTGGCCAAAATGAATGATACGATTCAGTTGCTTCCTTGCAGGCGGATACAATGATATTTGTTTTTTCGAAAGCAAACCAATCAACCTGCTCAAGCTTGTTAAACATTTTTTTACTTAAATCAGCAGGAGAAATATTCCAGACATCTTCTATCAGTTCAAGATGATAAGGTTTTGGAGTATGTGAAGTGAGTAGAATTTTTCCTTTATATTTTTCCAATAGATTCCTGTAGTGCCAAATATCATTTGTTTCATGGAAATGCAACACATCAAATTGATTAATAAAATCAGCAGAAACTTGCGGTTTTTGATATTCTAATTCTTTAAACCATTTTTTTGCTCTGTAATTATTTAACCAGGTAACAGGCAGCAATGCTTTGGTAATTTTTTTTAGAATAGAAGAAGATTGGTTTTTGCTTTCGGTTTTTGAGACTGTTGGAACTGCATCATTCAAAAATGAAATAGAACGTGATAGATTTTTTAATCCTTCTTTTAAATGAAACAAATAAGAGTAGGGCCCTCCGTGCCGTTCACGAAGAGGATGCGGAAAAAATATTAATACTTTTTTTGTCATTAAATGATTGAGGAAAATTCTGTTTCCACTTTTTTTAACGCAGAGGCAATTACTTGGTGCATATCATAATACCGGAACTCGGCCAACCGTCCCCCAAAAATAATTGTATCCTCTTGAGTGCAAAGTTCCCGATATTGTTTATACCGGTTCATATTTTTTTCATCATTAATAGGGTAGAAGGGTTCATTACTTTCGGTATGTTCTTCGGGGTATTCCCAGGTTACAATGGTATGATCCAGTTTTTTTGGCTCAAAATATTTATGCTCTATTGTTCTTGTATAAGGAATTTCCGCATTTGTGTAATTAATTACAGCAGATTGCTGATAACTTTCTTTTTCAATCAGTTTATCTTCAAAGCGAAGGCTACGATATTCTAATTTTCCAAATTGATAATTAAATAATGCATCTGGTTTCCCGGTATAAACAATTTTATCTGCCAACCCGTTCCAGTAATCTTTGTTTTCGAGATAATCAGCTGCAGTCTTTACTTCAATGTCTTTGAGCAAAGCTTCAATCAGTTTATTATATCCGCCAGCAGGTATACCCTGGTATTTATCATTAAAATAATTATTATCAAACGTAAACCTGAGCGGTAATCGCTTTATAATAAATGCGGGAAGCTCAGTTGCATTTCGTCCCCATTGTTTTTCTGTATAGCCTTTAATCAATGTTTCATAAATATCTCTGCCTACCATAGATAAAGCCTGCTCTTCAAGATTCGCTGGTGCTGCAATTTTTTCTGAGTTAGTCTGTTCAGCAATTTTTTTAATTGCTTCAGCAGGCTCAGTTATATTCCAGAGTTGCTGAAAAGTATTCATGTTCAACGGCAGGTTATAAAACTGATTATTGAAACTTGCTATCGGTGAATGAATAAAATTATTGAATGGGGTAAGTTGGTTTACATAATTCCAGATGTACTCATCATTTGTATGAAATATATGGGCACCATATTTATGAACTAAGATGCCGTCGCGATTTTCATTATAAACATTGCCTCCCCTGTGATTTCTTTTTTCAAGCACCAGGCATTTTTTCCCCAGCTTGTTTGCTTCATGTGCAAATACAGATCCGAATAAACCGGAACCCACTATTAAATAATCATATTCTTTTTTAGGAATACTCATTTATGGGAAAAAATATTTTTTATAAAGCGAACTGATTCTTTTAAAATTTTATTCTTTGCTGCAAAATATTGAAACAAAAGATAAACGGATGCTGTACTTAAAACTACAATAATAAATGTCCATAACACGGGTAATGAAAAACTCCGTACCAGCCATGCAACCGGAATAACAATAAGTGAAAAAAGCAAACTGAATAAAATGTTTTTTACCGGTATCGTTTTTTTTATGTCAGGCCAGGAAAAATAAAGACAGATGCTCATCACTAGAAATTCAGTAACCAGTGTTGCATACGCAGCACCTTGTTCTTTCATAGCCGGAATTAAACTGAACAAGAGAACAATACTGCAAATGCTTCCTGCCATTACCGCCCAAACAATTTTTCGTTCTTTGTGCATCGGTGTAAGTAATTGCAATACCAGAAAATTAGTTATACAAATCAGGATGGGGAGTGCAGCCAAAATTTGAAGCACCTGAATTGAAGGTGAAAAATTATTTCCGGCAATCAATTGTATTATTTCCGGGGAAAGTATGAACAAGCCAAAACAAAAAGGTAATGTGAATGTGAAAATATATTCAAGAGATAGTTGATAGTAATGATGAATTTTATCCAGTTCATTTTTTGCATTTAAAAATGAAATTCTTGGAAATAGAATTGTGTTAAATGTTAAGAGTAATAGCAAAGGCATCTTGACTATTCTTAAAGCAAGGGCATAATAGCCCACTATTTCATTTCCCGTAAGAAAGCCAAGAATAATCGTATCGAAAAAAACATAGATACCGATAAAAGAAGTGGTAAGAAAAAACCAGGAGAGGGGTTTCAGGTGCTGTTTGAATGAAATAGTTCGGAATGAAATCTTATTTTCTGATAAGACATTAATACATGCGGCAACTGCTATGATGATTTGCGATGCAGTAATAATTCCAAAATAAATCAGATAGTCTTCTTTTTTTCTGATAAATACCAGGATGGCAATGATACCGGCAATGCGGATAAGAATATTTCTTTTAGCAATAAACTTAAATTTTTCCATCCCCTGCAGATACCATTCCAATGCAAATACCTGTGCAAGAATATACACTGAGCCCAACACAATTAATTCTTTTTCAGCCTGCATCTTTTTATTAAGCAACACGATGAGGAAGAAAATAAGTATGCCGGCAAGCATTGAAATAAGATGCAGCAATAAAAGCTGATTGGTTAATTGTGTCCGTGTTTCTTTATTGTTTCTCTCTTTTGCAATTTCCCGAACGCCATAATAGGATATACCAATTGAGAACAGGGTGAAAATGAGCCCGGCAGTAAATTCAATATAGCTAACCTTTCCAATTCCTTCAGGCCCCAGCGTACGTGTTAGCCACGGATAGGTAATAAGCGGAAAAAGCAGCTGTGATAAAGCTAAGGCAGCCTGGTATAGAAATTTATTTTTTAAGTCGGACACGCTGAGTGTGGTTAGAACTGCTAATATAACTGCAAAAAATTAATTGTTTAAAGTTAAGTGCTTAAACTTACTGGGGTAAGTTGACAGCAATATGCAATGAGCTACTAAAAATAAACTATAATTGCATTGTAAATTTTTAAAATGAAAAAGGCGGCACCTTATATCCTCTTAGTGGTGATGTTGATTGCTGCAATTGCACTTAAACGGTGCAATAATGCTGATACAGTTTTACCAAAACCGCGGAAAGAAAATACAACAACGGATAAAAACCGGGATCGTGGTTTTGACAGACGTACTACTTATCTTGAATACAGCAAACATGCAGATTGCAGGATGGATTGCCGCAAAATAACAAAGAAGGAAGTGGAAGATATAATGCAGAATGGCGAAATCAATTACCGGAAAAGTGATTTGCAAAATGCCCGCTGCCCCCGGTATGCATTGGAAGGGGTAACAAAGGATAATCAAAAAGTGAGAATTGTATTTGCACAATGCAATGATCATACAAATGTCGTTACCGTTATTGACTTAGATACAGACTGGACCTGTCATTGCCCGGGCGACAACAATTAAAAGATGAACCTGATGAAAATTTTAGTAAATTTTTTTAGAACGATATATAGTCTTTATGGGTTAATCCTTTTTATTGCTATCATGTTGCTTTTATTTCCATTGGTTATTATAGCTTCTTTTTTTGGCCGCATTACGGGTGGTAATATGATTTACAAGCTTTGCAATATCTGGGCCGATATATGGTTCTTTCTCGTTTTTATTCATCACAAAAATTATTATGAACAAGAGCTTGATAAAGACAAGCAATATATTTTTGTTGGTAACCATCTTTCCTATCTCGATGCGCCGCTGCTTGCAAAAACGATACGCCGCTCCATCCGTGCATTAGGAAGAATAGAGCTGAGCAATACCCCTGTATTTGGATATATTTATAAACGAGTGGTGGTAATTGTGGATAGAAGTGATGCTGAACACCGGGCTAAGAGTGTTCGGAATCTGAAATCAATAATTAAAAAAGGGGTTTCCCTCATTATTATGCCCGAAGGTACTTTCAATGAAACATCAAATCCATTAAAAAGTTTTTATGATGGCGCATTTCGAGTGGCTATCGAAACACAAACTACCATCAAGCCGTTTTTATTACTCGACGCCTTTGACAGGATGCATTACCGTCATTTGTTTACATTAACTCCGGGAAAAAGCCGTGCAATATTTTTGCATGAAGTTTCTGTTGACGGAATGACCCTTGAAGATGTACCGGCATTGAAACAAAACGTATATGATCTAATGGAAAAGAAATTGATTGAGTATAAGGCGAGTTGGATTAAGCAGTGAGTAGTGAGTGGTGAGTTGTGAATGGTGAATAGTGAATAGTGAGTAGTGAATAGTGAATAGTGAGTAGGGAACACTATCATTAAAGTTTTTTAGAGTTGAATAAGTAAAATATTTCAATATTAATATTGCTTAATTGAAACTGGCCTTACGGTAGGGATTGCGCATTGAATAGTTGAATCAAAAATTTCAAATCGTGTACGCTGAGATAATTATACCTCTTTCACTTCCTAAAAACTATACATGGTCTGTTCCCGGTCATTTAAAAGATCAGGTGCATATCGGTTGCCGTGTGGAAGTAAGTCTGAAGAATAAAAAATATGCTGGTATTGTAAAATCACTGGAAGATACGATGCCGGTATTTTATGAAACAAAGGATATTTTGAATATACTGGATGTAGAACCGGTAATTTTTGAACAGCAACTAAAATTGTGGGAGTGGCTTGCCAGTTATTATATGTGCAGCGAAGGTGAGGTGATGGCAGCAGCATTGCCTTCGCATTTTAAACTCAGCAGTGAAACGATTGTTATTTTAAATGAAGAGTATGGTGAAGATTTTTCTGCTCTCGGTCATGATGAATACCTGGTTGCCGAAGCATTGCTGATAAAAAAAGAATTAAAACTTTCCGAAGTTCAACAGCTTTTAGATTCATCGCATGTATATCCGGTCATCAATCAGTTAATCAATAAAAAGGTCTGTCATGTATGGGAAGCGTTGATAAATAAATATGCGCCAAAAAAGGATACTTATATTTTACTCAATCCGAAGTATCATGATGAAGCAAACCTGGAAAAGCTGCTGAATGAAGATAAAAAATTGCAACGGGCAGAAAAGCAAATGGAATTGCTGCTGGCGTATTTATATTTTATAAAAACCGAAGGGGAAGTAACAAAGGCTCAGTTATTGAAAAAAGCAAATGCTACCGATTCACAACTCAAGGGTTTGATTGAAAAAAATATTTTAACAGCAGAAAAAAGAAATGTTGATCGGATTGTTTTTTTACCAAAAGATATAATGGTTGATTTTGAATTAACCGAGTCACAACAGAATTGTTTGAGTACAATTCAGCAATCATTTAAAGAAAAGCCGGTTTGTTTATTGCATGGCGTTACCGGCAGTGGAAAAACTGAAGTGTATATAAAATTAATAGAGCAGGTAATTAAAAAAGGGAAACAGGTACTTTATCTTTTACCCGAAATTGCTTTGACATCACAAATCATCCGCCGGTTGCAAAAGCATTTTGGCGGTCATATCGGAATCTATCATTCCAAATTTTCTCAAAACGAACGGGTAGAAATCTGGAATAAAGTGAAAACGGGTGAACTGAAAGTAGTGCTGGGTGCCCGATCTGCTTTGTTTCTTCCATTCTCTGATTTATCATTGATTGTTTGCGATGAAGAACATGATACATCTTATAAACAACAGGAGCCTGCACCGCGATATAACGGACGAGATGCCGCCATATATTTTGCATCTTTATTTAATTGTAATGTTTTATTGGGCAGCGCAACACCATCCCTCGAATCTTATTTTAATGCACAAACCGGCAAATATGGTTTGGCTGAATTGCCAAATCGTTATGGTGATATACAATTGCCAACAATTACGGTGCTTGATACAAAAGGCATCCCGACAAAGGATAAAACCAAGGTGATGGTTTCACCGGGACTGAATGAGGCGATTAAAGAAACAATTGCAAAACAAAAACAAGTTATCTTATTTCAAAACCGGCGGGGTTATACACCTTACCAGGTATGTAATGTATGCGGATGGATACCGCAATGTAAGTATTGTGATGTCTCACTGACCTATCATAAACTCAATCATAAATTAGTTTGTCATTATTGCGGTACTACGTATCAGCCGTTGCAAACATGTGCAGCCTGTGGCAATCATAATTTTTCTCAAAAGAATTTTGGAACAGAACGTATAGAAGAAGTATTGCAAGAAGAATTTCCCGATGCAAAAATTGCAAGGATGGATATGGATACCGTACGGGGAAAAAATGCTCACGATGTTTTGATACAGCAGTTTGAACAAAAACGGATTGATATTTTAGTAGGTACCCAAATGGTGGTGAAAGGATTGGACTTTGATAATGTGGACCTGGTTGGCATATTAGATGCAGATGCTTTATTGCATTTTGCAGACTTCAGAGTGAATGAAAGAGGTTTTCAAATGATGGAACAGGTAAGTGGCAGGGCAGGGCGCAAAGAGGCGACAGGAAAAGTGATTATTCAAACTACCAATACCCAACACCCGGTATTAAACTATGTAAAGGAACATGACTATAAAAAAATGTATGCTGATGAAATTGCAAAACGCAAACAATTTTTTTACCCACCGTTTTCAAGAATGATACATTTTACATTCAAACATAAGTTTAAGGAAGTAGTGGAAAGAGCTGCAGTACAATTTGCCGATTCATTGAAAATAAAGTATAGCAGTTATTTGGTTGGACCAGCTGAACCCGTGATTAACCGCATCCGGAATTTATTTTTAATGGAGATGATTATTAAATTACCGAGAGATACAAAGCTGATTGCACAATGCAAGCACGATATACTGGAACTGGTAGCCGTTTTACATAGTAACAAGAGTTTTCGCAGTGTGGTGGTGGTAGCCGATGTGGATGGGGTATAGTTTATTTTTTCTTTTTTAATGATTCCTCTATCATTCCCTTCAGAACTTTCAAATCAATATCCTCCAATTTATTAATAAACAAGCAGCCAACACTGGTCTTGTGCTTTCCCAGTTTTTTAAGCGTAGCAGCCTGCTTCTTTAAGTCCATCATAAGGTAAAGTGATAGACTTGCTTTACGGGGAGAGAAACCGATCAGTAGCCAATCAACTTCTCTACCGGAAGCCGGGCTTTTGTATCTTTTATTTCCAAAACCAATGATTGAGCTACCCCATATTTTTGGTTCTTCCCCACTTGCTTTTTTCATCATTTCCAAAAGCACAAAACTGTCTTTACGTTTTTGTTCATTCGTAACGGCATTTATAAAATCCTCATCGCTTGCTGAGGTTTGTTTTGTTTTTATTTCTGCCAGTTTTGATTTTTTTCAGCCATATGATTTTTTTTTTGTTTGACTATTCAGTCAGCCAATATCAGGACGTGACAGTTAACTTTCTCCATAAAGATAATTGAATACACTTCAAATCCGGTATCAAAAACATCGCATAAAAAATGATGTGTCAATGTATAACCTAGTATCATTTTCTTTAAAATTTCTTTAATCTTATGTTAGTGGCTGGCATACTGTTCGGACGAAGCATTTCAGTTCGGGTTAAGCAGTCACTCTTGTTCGTGACGTAGCCTTTGTCCTGCGAACTTGTTTTTTAGCTCGCAATAGTTTTTGAGCTTTGATAAATTCGCTAATAGCTTGCTCTTCGCTTTTCGTCAACGGGCCTTGTCCGCCAATGAAATCTACATCAAGTTCTTTTGATTTTTTTTTCATTTAGGGAAATATTTATTTATGAGTTTTAATGCTGAGTTGGTTTCAATAATCATCAATCGTCCGCCAAAGTGCATTGCACCTAACGTGTCGATGTAGTGTTGAACAAGTTGTGTCTTTGAGAAAAAAGAAATGTTGCCTTCATGTCCCCGTTGAAAAGAAAGTTTGCAAGCAAACGCAACCAGGTTACCTGGAACTCCTGCATAAATTTTTGTCTTGCCTTTGTTGAAAGGTGCTGATTCAACTAAGTGCATGTAAACATGGTCGGACTTTACTTCTAAACTTATCAATCCTTGAATAACTATTTGGTTGTTTACGATTGTGAGTTTGTAAACATCTCTTTCGGTTTGTTTCAATTCAGCTTTCCAATCAAAAGCCCAACCGTTTTTTTTAGTTACAGTTTTGAGGTCAGCAATTGAAATAAGTGTTATATCAGTAGGAAAACTGTCACCCGTAACCACATTTTCAATGGACTTGGTCAGCTTATCAATCACGAAATCGAGTCCTGTTTTCTTCTGTTTTTTCACTAGCTAAAGATACGAAAATGACGTCAAAAAAATGTCGGTTAAATGCTCAAGTGTTTCAAGTTAGCATTGCATCCAACGCTTGCTGCTAACGAAGAAGGGAAGAGGAGCAAGGCTCCGATGGAAAGTTTTAAAAAGAAGGGATTAGAAGTCCCGCATATGCGGGATTAACGCACCACTGCCTGTTAGAAGCTCTGCCAACTGGCGGATTGATTACCGAATAAAGCCCTTTTTAAAAAAATTTCTTTTAATCTTATGTTATCAGCAGTTATTCTTTCCAGAGATGACTCATGGACAATTATTTTTTATTATTTCAGTTAACTCAATTCCAAAAACTTGACATGTAAACAGACATCCTCTAAATTCAGATTCACTTAGTTCAATTCTTTCTCCAATCTTAAACGTTTTATCTTTAGGTTTTGCCATAATACCAATGCCCGTATTTTCTAAACGTTCAGTTTCCTTTCCATTTTCATCTAGTCTAACTGTTTCTAAAGAATAGTAAGTAAGTTTTAGTACATTATTTACCTTGTCATTTATATCTTTTTCCTGTGTAACAATGCCATTTCTGTGGACTAAACAATTACGAACCTTGTTCATGTTCTTTGCTGGTTCTTTATAGGTCATGCTTGAAGTTGGTAGTTTGTCAATTAGACCGGGGAAATTATTTTGACTTAGTGCATCCTTTTTAATTCGATTAATTTCTTCTTCAAGTTTTGTAATCAAAATAGTCTGCCCATTTAATTTATATAACTCTAATAAATGGTAAGCTTCAATAGCTGAAAGATTAAAAGCTTTCACCAAATCCTCAAAGCCTTTTTTTAAAAGCCAAGTTCTGAAAATTCTTTTTTGCTCAATTAAATCCTGAATTGGCTCACCAATTTGAAAGCGAATTCCTGATGTTTGATAGTCTTTTTGAAGTTGGTCTGAATTAAGTTCTGGTAAAAGGTTGATTTCATCCATTAATCTTAGACCGAATAAAATGTTTTCATTCGCCTCTTTTATTACTTCAAAAAGTGGTGCTTGAATAACATTAAAATTTAAGTTTAACACGGAAGGAAGTTTTTATAATTGCTGATAACGTTTTGCGGGATTTAGAAGTTGGCGATTTTGGGGCACAAAACTGTCTGCCAGCGCAAAGCTTGATACGAAGC
Organism: Bacteroidota bacterium; assembly: GCA_031413675.1. Lineage (GTDB taxonomy): Bacteria > Bacteroidota > Bacteroidia > Chitinophagales > Chitinophagaceae > VBAR01. The sequence goes on along the minus strand of JANOFP010000199.1, from coordinate 3,020 downwards.
ACAAAGCTTCATTTAACCACTGAACCGCCAATTTCTTGTAGGTGCTGTTACCACCAGTGCTTCTACTTCTTTTTGAGTTCGTCAATTTGTCCTTGAGCATATTTCTTTGCTTGTTCGTCACCGTGTTTTAAAGTTAGTTCGTAATATTTGATTGCGTTCTTGTTGTCGCCTTTAAGTTTGTATGCTTGTGCAATGTTGCTTAAAACAATATAGTCTTTTGGATTTATTTTCTCGGCTTTAAAAAGAGGTTCAAGTGCTTTGTCGTATTGCTTTTGAAGCATAAATACTATTGAAATATTTGAAAGACTTTCAACGTGGTCAGGATAATATTTCAAAACTGTTTCAGCAATTCGCTTCATATTGTCTAACAGGTTGTCATTTTCAGTGTTATAAAGTTGATTTTGATAATTCTGAATTGAACTCAACATAAATTCTTTTGGGTCGTCAAGCGGTTTGCTATCTGCCCAAGTCCACTTGTTTTTATTTTCGTTTGAATAATCAATCGTCTTTATTATTTCGGTTGTAAATTTTTCATAGTCTTCAAGTTGTCCGAACATATAGATTTTACCAAATCTCATATCAAGTCTGTTCGGATGTTTTTTTATTCCTTTACTAATCCAGTCAAACCCCTTGCTTAACAAAGTAGGTTCATAGTAAGTGTCACCATACATAAAGGCAACAGGCTCCTTTTTGGTTGTGTCTTGGTCCATAATTTGAATCACATCTTTCCCTTTTGGATTTTGTCCAAGCTTTACTATTTCTTTTTTGGCCTTATTTACATAGTAGTTGAAATAGGCAACAAATAATTCTGGGTCGCTACTGTCTGTCTTCTCCCATTTTTCTAAAAGTTGTTGCTGTCCAAGCGTGTCCTTTTTTGAAACCAAGTCGTTGAATTGTTTCTTAAATGTCTGTCCGCTTACTTGATTAAAAAGTAGTGTCAAACTGAAAAGTAAAAATGTTATTTGTCTGTTCATTGTCGTCTGTTTAGCTTTGGTGGTAACATTTAAATATACGCTACTCCTCTATATTACAGTAGCACATTTCCAACATACGTCATGAAGAAAAGCGCAGATTTTTAAAAATCAATTCATCTCTGGCTTCACATCATTCTTAATTAAATCAACCGCACCATAATCCCTCACCACATTATAAAGCGTATCTCTTTCCACTGGCTGCCGTCTTACTTGTTTTATTAATGTAACAAGCTCTTCAGTTGTCATAGATGGATTTTGTTCTTCGGAGCCGGCCATGGAATATATTTTAGTGGTGTCATCTATCGTTCCATCTATATCATCTACACCAAAAGATAAACTAAGTTGTGCATTCTGCCTGCCCAACATAGGCCAGTATGCTTTTATATGCGGAAAATTATCTAAATAAATCCTTGCTATGGAATAGAGTTTCATATCATTTACTACTGTGCTTTCTGCAACATTACTCATATCATTATCCTTGTTGCGAAATTTTAATGGAATGAATGTATTAAAGCCGCCAGTCTTGTCCTGCAATTCACGCAGCCTTCGCATATGATCTACCAGGTGTTTATATTTTTCTATATGGCCATACAGCATGGTCGCATTGCTATGCATTCCTAAATTATGTGCTGCTTCATGTATGGCGAGCCATCCATCGGCATTTACTTTATCGGCACATATTTTTTCCCGTATCTCCGGATCAAATATTTCGGCCCCACCACCGGGTATGGAATCAAGCCCTGCATCTTTAAGAAATTTCATCCCTTCTTCGTTTGTCATTTTTGCTTTACGAAACATATAGTCCAACTCTACTGCTGTAAATCCTTTTATATGCAATGCTGGGCGATGGTCTTTTATTTTGCAAAGTAATTCTGCAAAAAATTCAATATTCATTTTGGGATGTACGCCACCAACAATATGAACTTCGGTTACGGGTTGTCCGTCATATTTTTTTACAATGTCCAGCATTTGTTGCTGGCATAGTTCCCAGCCCTCATCGCGGTGTGCATACTGGCGGCTATAGCTGCAAAAATTGCAGGTGAATAAACATACATTGGTTGGCTCTATATGAAAGTTACGGTTGAAATATGTTTTATCTCCATGCAATCGTTCCCGAATTTTATTGGCAAGGCTGCCCACAAAACCCAAACTTGCTTTTTCAAAAAGTAACAAACATTCCTCGTCTGTTATTCTTTTATTGTCAGTAACTTTTTGAGCAATTTTTTCTAAATCTGCTTTTGTTGTTTCTGATTTTATGGTTGCTTCTATATTTGACATTTGCCGTCTGTGTTGATGATATTGCAAAGTTAATGCAATAGACATTTGGGAAATTATTCAGTAGAAATTTTATGATCACTTCCTTTGGAGATATAAGGAAGTTTTTTGTAGCGGTTTATTTTTTTTAAAAAGACTGTCTTAAAAGCCAGAATAAACACAGAGTAACAGAGGTTTTTGAGTTTCACAGAGGAAATCGTTTTTATTAATAGACCTCAGTGATACTCTGTTACTCTGTATCTCCGTGTTAAAAACTCATATGAGACTGCCCGGGTAATTTGGAATATATGAAATATTGAAATGAATCCATTTTATTTTACAAATAAAAAACCCCTGCAAATGCAGGGGTTTAAAATTTTATTTTATTAAAATTATTTTTGTTTAGGTGTATCTGGCAATTTTAAAGGAGCTGTCTCTATTTTATTTGGCAACTCAACTTTTGGCTGCGGTGTCACCTTTGTATTGGGTGCATAGTGCTGTACGATAGCATCCAAAACTTGTAACTGGGCACCTGCCACTCTTGCTTCTACATCAAGCTGGCCATACGAATCTGGCTTCTCTGTTTGCATATACGTGTAATACGATTGCTGTTGTGGAGGCTGCTACGGGCTTTGGTGCAACCGCAGTCTTCTTTGCTGTTGTTTGATTGACATTTGTACTTGTACGACTATTGGTGGCGGTAGCCGTAGTGGTAGCATTCTCTTTGACTTCTAGCATCATCTGATTCTTATTTGTAAAACGATTCTCAACAACAGCACCTCGTCGATGAAG
>JANOFP010000198.1:0-3437 GCA_031413675.1 Bacteroidota bacterium | reverse complement strand
CAAGCTAGGTTGAAACATTAAATTCAAAATATATGGGAAAGATAATTGGAATAGACCTCGGAACAACAAATAGCTGTGTTGCAGTAATGGAAGGCAACGAACCTGTCGTTATAGCAAACGATGAGGGCCGTCGTACAACGCCGTCAGTAGTGGCTTTTCTTAAAAATGGTGAACGCAAAGTTGGTGATCCGGCAAAACGCCAGGCTATCACTAACCCACAAAATACAATCGCTTCAGTGAAGCGTTTTATGGGTCGCGGCTTTGGTGAAGTAACCGAAGAAATAAGCCATTGGAGTTACAAAGTGGCAAAAGGTGACAATAATACCGTTCGTATTGACATAGATGGCCGTCTTTACACACCCCAGGAAATAAGTGCAATGATTCTTCAAAAAATGAAGAAGACTGCTGAAGATTATTTGGGACATGAAGTAAGTGAAGCAGTGATAACAGTGCCTGCCTATTTCAACGATGCACAACGTCAGGCCACAAAAGAAGCCGGCGAAATTGCTGGATTGACGGTTCGCAGAATTATAAATGAGCCAACAGCCGCAGCACTTGCTTTTGGGTTGGATAAAAAACACAAAGATCAAAAAGTAGCTGTATATGATTTAGGCGGTGGTACGTTTGACGTATCCGTATTGGAATTAGGGGATGGTGTATTTGAAGTAAAAAGCACCAATGGTGATACTCACTTAGGTGGCGATGATTTTGATAAAGTGATTATGGATTGGCTGGCAGATGAATTTAAAAAAGATGAAGCAATTGATTTACGCAAAGACCCAATGGCTCTGCAACGCTTGAAAGAAGCATCTGAAAAAGCAAAAGTAGAATTGAGTTCATCAAGCGAAACGGAAATTAACCTACCCTATATTACAGCGGTGGATGGTGTACCTAAACACCTGGTAAAAAAATTAAGCAAAGCAAAATTTGAACAGTTAGCTGATAAATTATTTGAACGTTGTTTAAAACCCTGTGAGTTGGCTTTGAAAGATGCAGGTTTGAAACCTTCAGATATTGATGAAGTGATTTTGGTAGGAGGTAGTACCCGTATTCCGAAAGTGCAGGAGTTGGTTGAAAAATTCTTTGGTAAAAAACCAAATAAAAGTATCAACCCCGATGAAGCAGTAGCAGTGGGAGCATGTGTACAAGGCGCAGTATTAACCGGCGAAATAAAAGATGTATTGCTGCTGGATGTAACTCCGCTTACACTCGGTATAGAAACAATGGGTGGCGTATTAACTCCATTGATTCCAAGTAACACAACGATACCTTCAAAAAAATCGGAAGTGTTTAGTACAGCAAGCGATAACCAGCCCGGTGTACAGATACATGTACTGCAAGGCGAACGTAGTATGGCAAAAGATAATAAGAGCCTTGGCATATTTAACCTGGATGGAATACCACCGGCACAGCGTGGCGTACCACAGATAGAAGTAATATTTGATATAGATGCAAACGGCATACTGCATGTAACGGCGAAAGATAAAGGAACCGGTAAAGAACAAAAAATACATATTGAAGCAGGTAGCGGATTGAGCAAAGACGAAGTAGAAAAAATGAAAGCCGATGCAAAAGCAAATGAAGCAACTGATAAAGCTGAAAAAGAAAAAGTGGAAAAACTGAATATGGCTGACAGTTTAATTTTTCAAACAGAAAAACAACTGAAAGAGTATGGTGAAAAAATACCAGCCGAAAAGAAAGCAGTGATAGAAGCAGCAGCAGAAAAATTAAAAGAAGCACAAAAAGCACAGGACTTAGCAGCTATTGAAACCAGCATGAAAGAACTGAATGATGCATGGATGGCAGCAAGTGAGGATATGTACAAAGCTTCACAGGAACAGCCACAACAACCAGGTGGCAATGGACATGAGGGTGGACAACCTGCTGATGCGAAGAAAGATGAGAATGTGCAGGATGTTCCGTTTGAGGAGGTGAAGTAAGAGATTTACGAAGGTAATATTAGCATAATGGTGAATGCACTCGGTTAAGGCCCGAGATATATGGGTTCGATTCCCACATATTATTAGCCTCGCAGTAATGCGAGGCTTTCTTATTTAATAAGTGTACCAATGGCACCAAGTAGTATAGATATAGCTATTATTAATCTACAAGCCCAAAAAAGGATATTATCTAGTCTTACTGAATTTCTATCTTTTTCAGTACTTCCTATAAGTTTGAAATTTCCCCTTTCGTACCAAAAAGGCGAATCTCTTTTTCCTTTTTGCATCATTTATTTTTTAATAAGCTTGATAAATGTGTTGTTACTTTAACTGCAAGCCCAACTCTAGTCTTAACTTTGAATTTATTAAATATTATTACTCTTATAGTCTCAACTGTTCTTGGACTCAGATGAATTTTTTGTGATATTTCCGAGTACGTCAAATCCGTACACGAAAGGGTTACAAACTCCTTTTCCTTAATGCTTAAATTTTGCCAAACTTCAAGAACTAATTCGCTTTCACTTTTCTTATTTGTCGATGTATTCTCATTACGTAAAAGGTGTACGAGTTTGTGAGTAACATTCTCTGAGTAATAGAATCCTTTTTCAGAAATTGATTTTATGGCAGTGATTAATTCTTTTAAGCTAATATCTTTTGTTAAATAGCCATTTGCTCCAAGTTTAAACATTTTTGAAATTGATGAATCGTCATCAAACATGGTTAATACCAAAATTTTAATTTCTGGAAATTTAGATTTTAGCCATTCAACTGTTTCGAATCCGTTCTTACGGGGCATCTTAATATCAAGGATTATTAAATCTGGCAAATTGTTTTTTTGTAATTTTTCGATCAAGCTCTGTCCATCTTCTGCTTCAATAATGACAGAGAATTTATTTTCTTTGCTATTGAGGTTTTCAATAAGCACATCTCTGAAAATTTTGTGGTCGTCAACAACAGCTAATTTTATACTCATATTGAAATGTGTAATTTTGAAAATGTGAAATTTCACTTCAAAAATAGTGAAATTTCACATTAATGATGGAAATTTCTGAATTATTTTTTCAGTCCGCCCGGTGTCTTCGCCATAAGACACTCCGAAATATAAAGAATGATGTGGTGAGACACCGAGAGTTAGAAACAGAATTTCCTATTTCTCTTTCATATCAAAAACCGCAGCCACTGTTTTATGTGTTGAATGAATTCTCCTGAAAAATTGATAGTTCTCTTTAATATACAAAAGACTTCAACTGGGTAGTGCTATATGAGCTGCTGTTATTATTGGCGAATCTGGAATAAATAAAAAGACCAATTTTGGTACTAAATAAATATTTTGCATTTGATGGTATGCCCTGGCAGGTAAGATTCACATAACTGAAATAATAGTACATCAATTTATCATATGTGACTGCATTGTAAGAATAAGAAGTATCAATATTTAATACCGATATACCTATTGTAGGCGCACAAAATGGCCCAGCCGGGTTTATGTTGTACGAG
>JANOFP010000197.1:0-12597 GCA_031413675.1 Bacteroidota bacterium | reverse complement strand
AAAGAAAAATCAATGGGATTAAAAATTACTACAGAACGATTGTCGCTGCTGAACCAGGGCAGCACCGGCGGCACATTTTATAAAATAGAAGATGTGAGAAATGAACAGGGTGATATTGCTGGTACAAGAGTGCAATTAAAGATCAAGTATAAAGAAAGTGTAGAAGAACTTGTATAGTTTACCCTCTGTGTAACTCTGTGAATTATTTCCTCCGTGTACTCTGTGTTTAAAAATTAACCACAAAGTACACAGAGTACTGCACAGAGAACACAAAGTAGAATCATACAATATTAAAAAGTATTATAAATGCTGAAAGCAATTATTATAGACGACGAACCTTACTGCTGCGAGATATTAGCAGCCATGCTGGAATCGGATTGCCCGGAAGTGGAAATAATAAGCATTTGCAATAATGCAAAAGATGCATTGACAGCTATCCGCCAGCAATCACCCGATTTAGTTTTTCTTGATGTGGAAATGCCAAAGATGAATGGCTTTGAAATGCTGGAGCAATTATCATCAATTAATTTTCATCTCATCTTTACAACAAGCTACGACCAGTATGCATTAAAAGCCATCCGCTTCAGCGCCATTGATTATTTACTCAAACCAATTGACCGTGAAGAATTAAAAAAAGCAGTGCAGAAAGTAAAAGACAGAAGCCATGTGCCGCTGCCGCAACAATTAGAAATACTGATGCAGAAAATAAAACAACCTTCCAGTCCCATAAATAAAATTGCATTGCCCACTATGGAAGGCCTGCAGATGATACCGATAGAAACAATTATCAGTTGCGAATCAGATGATAACTACACAAGACTGCAATTGAAAAACAATAAAAAAATTCTTGTTACCCGTTCATTAAAAGAAATGGAAGAAATGCTGGAGCAGCATTCTTTTATCCGTGTGCATCGCTACTATATTGTCAATCTGAATGAAATTGAAAAGTACATTAAAGGCGATGGGGGCTATTTGGTTATGAGTGACGGAACTTCCATTGATGTGGCGAGGAATAAGAAGGAAGTGCTGCTGAAGAAGTTGTTGCCATATAAAGAATAGGCCTCTCTGCTCTTTACCAATTCAAAACAGCCATTTACCCTCCCAAACACTATCCACTAATTCTGTTTAGTAAAAAAAATAATCATGACATAGTTTAGTTAAGCAGAGGTTTGAGCCTGCCACCATCCTTACTCTATATTCAAAAGGTTTCGAAAGAAACCTTTTTTCATTTCCTGAGGTTAGTTGTTCAGCCACCATAACTACCATTCCCTCAATCTGGCTAGTAAAAGGATAAGTTTGATTTTAGTTTTATAAAACCTAATTGCCGTTTCTTTTTGTAACTTCTCATTCACTATTTTAAAACTTAAACCGGCATGAGGATTTTGTTATGAGAAAATATATTTTGATAATTACATTTGTTTTTGGAATTCAGGCAACTTCATTTGCTCAATCATCTCAGAGTATAATAGCAGATAGCCTGAGAATAGACAGTCTGCAAAAAGTGCTTAAACCTTTGCATGACACAGCAAGAATTAATTGCCTGAACTCTCTTGCGGAAGCTTTTCTCAACCGGGATGGATACAAAATAAAAATCCAAGCAGATTCTGCCTGCCGTTATGCAATTATGGCAAAAAATGAATCTAAAAAAATAAATTATAAACGGGGAATTGCGTATTCATTGATAACCCTGAACAATGCGTTTTTCTTTTATGTAATCCACAATAACAATATGGGCGTAGATAATTCGGAAGCATTCAATAAGTGGGAAGAATATCTTAAGCAGCTTTTTTTATTGGCGGAAGAATTAAATGATAATGAGATATGGGGAAATGCATATTACTATCAGTCAGATTTGTATGCAAAGAAAAATAATAAAAAAGCTAAACTTGAATCTCAAAAAAAATCCTTATCCTACTTTCAGAAAGCTGGCAATGAATTCAGAGAATCTGAAATCAGCACCTGGATATGTATGCAGTATTCTGAAAACGGTGAATATGAAAATGGATTCGATTATTGCAAAAGAAGTCTTCAGCTTGCAAAAAAACTTGTAAGTCAATCTGGCCCGGATGATTTTGATGATTATATGTTTCAGCAGGCGTTAATGAATATGTCCGATTTATACACTGCTGCTGGTGATTATGAAACAGCATTGGACTATTTGCGTCAAAGTGAACAATTTCGTTTATCGCATAAATCAGCCGCAACATGGAGTTTAGAATCAGAAATTATTGAGTTATTCAAAAAGATGGAGCTTTACGACTCAGTATTGCATTATGAGAAATTATTAAATGCTAAAAATCCTGTAGATGCCAATAGACATATAAATATGTGGGCTGCAGAAAGGCTTGGTGGTACATATTTTATGAAAGGTGAATATGATTCATCTCTTATAATGTACAACAAAGCAATTAAAGGGTTTAGAAAAAATAAGAATGCCAACTCGAAGGGTATAAAGAATAGTTTAACCGGAGCAGCTAAAGTTTACATGGCAAAGAAGAATTATAAACCCGCATTTCAACTGGCAAAAGAAAGTTTAAACATAGCCCTGAATGAAGGTGATCGGGTATCTGTCAGCGAAAATTGTGAACTGCTATCTACCCTTTTCTATTACACAGGGAAAAACGATAGTGCCTATTTGTACCTTAAAAGATATACTTTAATAAAAGATTCTATTATTAACCGGCAATTTTTGTGGAGGCTTAATAATTATAAATCAGAAGTGAATGAAGCAAAGAAGGAAGCAAGAATTGGTTTTCTAAACCGCGACAATAAAATAAAAGAAGAACAACTGAAACAGGAAGCTTCTTTAAAAAAATTTCTAATCACAGGTTTAGTTCTGTTATTAATCTCTGGGTTTTTTATTTTCCGATACCTCACTGCAAAAAGAAAGAATGAAAGATTGTTAATGCAAAAAAATCTTGAAGTACATAAATTGGAAAGCGAAAAGAAACAAGCCGAGCTTGAAATGCAGGCACTCCGTGCACAAATGAACCCGCATTTTATTTTTAATTGCCTTAGTTCTATCAACCGGTTTATTTTAAAAAATGAAAGCAAGGTTGCTTCCAACTATCTTACCCGTTTCTCCCGGCTCATGCGAATGGTGTTGATGAATTCACAAAAACCATTGATTGTGCTGGATGATGAATTGGAAATGCTTGGGATTTACCTGGAAATGGAACGGCTGCGTTTTAATAATTCATTTGATTATGCCATTACTTTTCTGAATACGATAGATAGTGACAATGTTTTTATTCCACCCCTGCTGCTTCAGCCATTTTGTGAAAATGCTATCTGGCACGGATTGATGAACAAGGAGGGACTGGGTAGATTAGATATAGAATTAAGTATGGAGGATAATATTTTAAATTGTGTGATCAGGGATGATGGAGTGGGAAGGGAAAAAGCCGAAGAACTGAAAAGCAAAACAGCAGAAAAAGAAAAATCAATGGGCTTAAAAATAACAACAGAAAGATTGGCTTTGCTTAATCGTGAAAAAGGGTTGCACACATTTTATGAAATAGAAGATTTGAAAGATGAAAATGGAAATGCTGCCGGAACAAAAGTGATATTAAAAATAAGTTTTAAAGAATCAGTGGAAAATTTTGCATAGCCCTTTCTTTGTGTTCTCAGTGATGTATTTTCTTTGTGACTTCTGTGGTTATTTTTTACCACAAAGAACTCAGAGTGGTACACAGAGAACACAAAGTATAAATTTGTACAGGCAATATAAACCCTATTATGCTTAAAGCAATCATCGTTGATGACGAACCTTATTGTTGCGAAACGATAACTACCTTATTGGAAGATAATCGTGATGTGGAAATAGCGGCTGTTTGCCACAGTGCTGCCGATGCACTCATTTCAATAAAAAAATATTCTCCCGATATCGTTTTTCTGGATGTGGAAATGCCAAAGATGAATGGGTTTGAAATGCTGGAGCAATTACCTGCGGTGAATTTTGAAATTATCTTCACCACCAGTTACGATCAGTATGCATTAAAAGCAATCCGTTTCAGCGCTATTGATTATTTACTCAAGCCAATTGATAGTGATGAGTTGCAAAAGGCGATACAAAAAGTTATTCAACGTACACAAAAACCAATTGCACAGCAACTCGAAATCTTAATGCAGAAAATTCATCAACCCTCCACTCCTATTAATAAAATAGCGATGCCGACTATGGAGGGTTTGCAAATGATACCGGTTGATTCCATCATCAGCGGCGAATCGGACAGTAACTACACAATCCTTCTTTTAAAGGGGAACAAAAAAATTGTAGTATCAAGAACCTTGAAAGAAATTGAAGAGCTACTAGAAGAACATTCTTTCGTCCGTGTTCATCGCTGCTATCTTGCCAATATGAATGAAGTGGAAAAATATGTAAAAGGCGATGGCGGTTATCTGGTGATGAGTGACGGAACCAGCATTGATGTGGCAAGGAATAAAAAAGAAGTTTTGCTGAAGAAATTATTGCCGTATAAGGAATAGAGCCGGCATTCACCCACCCAGGCTTACTATTCATCCTCTTAATCATACCACTTACTAACTCTGCTTAGTAATAGCTGATAATTAAAAATAGCTTTATTTTTGTTTTTGGCATTATAAAAAATACAAAGGCAAGCATCATTTCCCGAACCAAAACCAACGTTATGAGTTCTGCCCGTATTGTTCTGCTTTCTATCTTCTCTCTATTTTCGGTTTTGTTGTCTGCACAACAAGGTTCCGTTTCCGGGAAGATTATATCTTCTTCTAAAAAACCACTTGCTTATGCTACGGCTGCAGTGTACAAGGCCGTAGATACTGTTCTGCTTTCCTATCGCTTAAGTTCAGGCGACGGAAATTTCAAAGTGCCTTCATTACCATTGAATACCCGATTGCGGATATTGGTAACGCATACCGGCTTTGAGATTTATAGGTATGAGTTTGAATTAACCCAGGCTAAATCTTCTGTAACAATAGATACAATACTGATGAAGCCGGCATCCAAAATGCTGAATGAGGTTTTTATCTATGCAGAATTGCCACCAATAGTCATAAAAAAAGACACTATAGAATTTAATGCAAGTGCATTCAGAACATTGCCCAATGCCCTTGTAGAAGATCTTTTAAAAAAATTGCCAGGTGTAGATGTAGACCGCAACGGTTCTATCAGTGTGGAAGGAAAATTAGTTAACCGTATTCTTGTGGATGGTAAAACATTTTTTGGAGATGATCCGAAAATGGCTACACGCAACCTGCCCGCTAATGTTATTGACAAAGTGCAGGTGTTTGATGATAAAGAAGAAATGATGCGGAGGGGTGATGACAATCCTAATAATGTAGGTAAAGTAATCAACCTGACATTTAAAAAAGGTGTAAAAAAAGGTTGGTTTGGCCGGGTATATGCAGGCGGTGGTAACAAAGAATTATACAATATCGGTGGCATTGGAAATATTTACCGCGATACATTGCAATTGTCTGTATTGGCTTATGCAAACAATATTAATAAAGCACCGTTTAGTTTTTCCGAGTTATTATCTGCTGGTGGCTTTCAACGTAGCCGAAGCAATAACGCTGTCATAAGAACAAATGTAGTAAGACCATTCGGATTGGGGTCAAGTGTTTCACTTGACAATGTAAATTTTGGCGGTGCACAAAACCTTGGTGGCATTAGCATCAGTAAGGGTACTGGTTTTAATCTGAACCATGCACCCAATATAAAACGTTCATTCTTTCTGCAATACTTTTATAACCGGCTTGATATTCGGGAAAGAGAAACTTTAAATATTACTGATCAATTCAAAAATGATACAGTAATAAATACAAACACCCGCCAAAGTGGTCCTGCTCACACAAACCGACACAACTTTGCAACAGGCTTAAGACTAAAACCTGATTCTGTAACAAATATTCTGCTTAACGCAGCGTTTATGGATGCAGGTGGAATTGATGAACGCATCACAACCGTTAGAACAACCAATAACTTTACAGGTCCCTTGAGTGCAGGAGATGTAAATCTGAAGAATGACAATAAGATAAATACTTATCGGCATAATTTCAGTTTAACACGGCTGTCCAAAATAAAAAAAGGAAGAAGGTTTACACTTGGCCATAATCTTGATTTCAGAAATACCCGTAGTGATAATTTAAGCAATTCGCAAAATCATTTTATTTATCCTGTTGTATTTGACACAAGTATTCTGCAAATGCGATTTGAACGAATACCAACTACAGAATTGGATGTATTTTTTAATTTCAGCGAACCGCTTACAAAACGAGTTACACTGAGATTTGCTACCAGATATAATTTCTTCAAATACAAGAATGGTATCAGTACTTACAATTATAATAACACTTCGAAAAGCTATGATGTGTTTAATGCACTTCTTACCAACAGCCTGCATCGAAAAAATGACCAGGTCACTTCGAATGCAGGAATCGAGTACAGATGGAAGGATCTGACTATTACTCCGGGACTTAAACTGCAATGGCAAAAAATAATAAATGATATTACCAACCTCCCGCTTCCACTTGAACAAAAAAGAACAAACCTTCTTCCCACCTTTGGGCTTACTTATAAAACATGGAATTTTTTTTATGACCGCAATGTTATTTTACCTGCCTATAACTACCTGATTGCTGTAGCTGATAACTCCAACCCATACTACATCACGTTGGGTAACCCGAACCTTATTCCTTCGGTAAGAGATCAACTGTCTGTAAATTATAGGAAAAACATTTTAAAAAAATCTTTTACTTATGGTTTTAATTCACAATTCGGGTTCACTAAAAATGATGTTATAGCATTCATTACTGTGGATAATAATGGAGTTTTGACCAACATGCCCGTCAATCAAAATGGCAGCCATAATGGAGGTTTTAATTTTTTCTTCAATAAACAATATAAACGCAATCCGAAATTTAATTTCTCAATAAACTCTTCTGCATTTTTTTCTAATGAAAGATCCCGTTTATTATTTAACTATATTTCCTCATGGCAGAATAACAATTCCCTGGGGGGAAGAGTCGGCTTTTCAATGAATGTAAAAGATAAATTTGAGTGGACTTCCAACTACTCGCTTTCTTATAATTATTACCGTTACAAAGTCAGCGCTTTTAAAAACATTGACCAGGTATATCACACATTTGAAAACGAATGGATACTCAGGTTTCCTAAACATTTTATCTGGGAGGCCAATATGCAATATTACATAGATCCCTTATCTGCACCGGGTTATTCTAACCGTCCGCAAATATGGAATGCCGGGGTAAACTATACAATGATGAAAAACGAAAGAGGTGTGCTTAAGTTTGAAGTATCGGATCTATTTAATACGTACAGACATGTACTGATCGATGTATTGAGAAACTCGGTTACCACCAGAACGAATAATGTATTAGGACGCTATTTCATGCTCTCATTCACTTATAATATTCAAACCATCGGCGACAAGAAAAAAATTGGTGGTTGGAGGCTGTCTCTTTTTTGATTCTGATTAGAGCAATGTGATTTTTTTTATCCTTGATACAACAAACCCCGCCATTCAGCGGGGTTTGTAAAATATATAAACAAAAGATTTTTTTTAAAACCCTTTTATTTCCTTGCCTAATAATTTTTCCAGGTTGCTGCAAGATGATCTGTTTTCGTCTGCAACTTCAATATGGTTTGCCGGTAGTTTTTCTTTAAACCATTTATCAAGCACTTTCGATTTTTTTTGCTCCAGTGCCATTTGCGAAATCCGGCTGTAATCATCTTTCATGTTCATGCGGTGTGGTTCGGTGCGGCTTTTAAAATAAATAATTTTTACGCCTTTCTTTTTCCGCTCATCTTCAAAGTTCATGGGTAAGGAAATATCGCCAACTTTCATTTTTGTTATTTGTGCCACCACATCTTTATCCAATTGATCGATGGTAACATAAGTAGAACCATCCTGTGCTTTGAAGAAAGGGCTTGAAAATTTTACGGATTCATCATCACTGTATTTTAAGGCTGCCTCGTTGAATTCTAATTTGCCTGCCAGTATTTTAGTCCGTACGGTATCTAATTTCTGCCTTGACTGTCCCATTTCTAAATCGGTGATGGGCACAAAACGTAAAATATGTTTTACGGTAGCTTCGTCACCGTTGCGTTCTATCATCTGTATTATATGAAAACCGAATTTGGATTTTACCGGAGGTGAAATAGAATCTGCTTTAAGGCGGAAAGCAGTAGAAAGAAAAACAGGATCAACTCCTTTATCACCTCTGTTCATTTGAAATAAGCCGCCTCTGTCTTTTGTTCCTTCATCTTCGGAAAACCGTTTTGCCATTTGATCAAATGTTGCTGTCTTATTCAATAACTGACGGCGGTAATTATTCATTTCATCTATAATATATTTCTCCAGATCCCGGCTTGGCTTGGGATAAGAAATAATCTGACCTACTTCTAATTCTGATTCAAAAAACGGTAAGCTGTCTTTTGAAAATTTTTCAAAAAATATTTTTACTTCATTAGGTGTTATGGTTACTTTCTCCACTATTTTCCGCTGCATAGCTTCTGCCAGTTTTCTTTCTTTTACACTTTCTCTTGCATCATCTTTTATCTGATAAACTGTTTTACCCGCCATTTCTTCCAAGGCTTCAATGGTACCAACCTGGCCAACGAAATACCGAATTCTTTGTTCTAACTCTGCATCTACTTCCTCATCCGTTACCGGCAATGAATCTTTTTCTGCCTGTATCATCAGCACTTTTGAAACCAATGCCTGTTCCAATAAAACGCATTCAGCATTCGGCGGTACTTCAGCACCCTGGCGTTGTGCATCAAGAATGGAGTTTTTAATATCAGAATAAAGAATGATTCTGTCGCCAACAACAGCAATCACTTTATCGGCTACTACTTTTTGGGGTTGTGCATTTGTTGTGCTTGCAAACAAAAACAACAAAGAAAATGCAGTGAGAATATTTTTTAAGTTTCGCATAAATTCAAAAATAAATTCAGTTACCCTGTTTATCAGCCACTGTTAGGGTATTTAACAAAAGTTTTGGGAGAAGCTTCAGGCATTACGCAACAAGCTATAAACAAAAATTGCTTTTAGCTTGAAGCCTGCGGCTTACAACGTTCTTTTCACTTCTTCCTGTTCATAAGCCTCTACCACATCACCTACTTTATAATCGCTGTAATTTTTAATTGTTAACCCGCATTCCATATTACTCACTACTTCTTTCGCATCGTCTTTAAATCGTTTTAATGAAGCAAGCTCTGCTGTTACACCTTCTGCTGTTGGATATACAACGATACCATCACGAATAAGACGGATTTTAGAATCACGTTTTAATTTGCCATCCCGTACATAACATCCGGCAACGGTTGCTTTATCAAATTTATACACCTCCCGTATTTCCACATTGGCCACAATTTTTTCCTGTACGGTTGGCTCCAGCATCCCTTCCATTGCACTCTTAATTTCTTCAATGGCATTGTAAATGATAGAATATAATTTTATTTCAATTGCTTCATTCTCTGCCAGCTTCGATGCTTGTAACGATGGACGTACATTGAAGCCTAATATAATTGCATCAGATGCATTTGCAAGTGTAACATCACTTTCCGTAATCTGACCAACTGCTTTATGAATTACTTTGACAACAATTTCCTGTGTACTTAATTTTTGTAAGCTATCACTCAAGGCTTCTACCGATCCATCCACATCCCCTTTTATAATTACATTCAACTCTTTAAAGTTTCCAAGTGCCAGGCGTCTTCCTATTTCATCGAGTGTAATATGTTTCTTCGTCCGGATGCCTTGCTCACGTAAGATTTGTGCACGGCGGTTTGCTACTTCTTTAGCTTCGGATTCATCTTCATACACTTTAAATTTTTCACCGGCTTGCGGTGCACCATTCAATCCAAGAATTAATACCGGCGATGCAGGGCCTGCTTTTGTTTCTTTCTTCGTTCTTTCATTGAACATGGCTTTGATACGTCCATAGTGCTGACCACTGACTACAAGGTCGCCTAATTTCAATGTTCCGTTTTCAACTAAAACAGTAGCAACATATCCACGGCCTTTATCCAATGATGCTTCTATGATTGTACCAACTGCCTCACGATTGGGGTTTGCTTTCAGTTCCAATAATTCTGCTTCTAATAAAATTTTCTCTAACAGTAGTTCGACGTTCAATCCTTTTTTAGCCGATAACTCCTGGCTTTGAAATTTACCACCCCATGCTTCCACTAAAATATTCATGGATGAAAGTTGTTCGTAAATTTTTTGAGAATTAGCTCCGTCCTTATCTATTTTATTTATTGCAAAAATCATTGGTACATTCGCTGCCTGAGCATGACTGATAGCTTCACGGGTTTGAGGCATAACTGCATCATCTGCCGCTACTACAATTACTGCAATATCTGTAACCTTGGCACCTCTTGCACGCATAGCAGTAAATGCTTCGTGACCCGGCGTATCGAGGAATGTAATTTCTTTTCCGTTTTGTAAAGTAACCTGGTAGGCACCGATATGCTGAGTGATTCCACCCGCTTCACCAGCTACTACATTTTCTCTGCGGATATAATCCAGCAAAGATGTTTTACCATGGTCAACGTGACCCATGATGGTAACGATTGGCGAACGTGGCTGAAGATCTTCCTCATTATCATCTTCATCATCCGATTCTTCCATCTCCATTTGTTTTTCCATATCAATAAACTCAACGTTGAATCCAAATTCACTTGCTACCAATTCAATAACCTCTGCATCCAAACGCTGATTGATAGAAACCATGATACCAAGACCCATACACTTACTAATTACATCGGCAAAACTTACATCCATCAAACTTGCCAACTCACTTACGCTGATAAACTCTGTAAGTTGCAATTTTTTATCATCCACTTCTTCACCCATCGCCTCTGCCATTTCATTTCGTTTCTCACGGCGCATTTTTGCTTTCATACTCTTACCCCGACCAGAGCCGCCGGTAAGTTTAGCTTGTGTTTGCCTTATTTTTTCCTGAATCTCTTTTACATCTATTTGCTTATCTTCTCTTTTTCCTCCGGTTGCGCCACCCGTTCCACCACGCAAATCCCGACGAGGTGCACCTGTACCTGTTGGAGCTGGTCCTCTTCTATCTCCGCCGCCCCTTTGAAATCCACCGCCCTGTTGTGGCCTGTTTCCTCCACGATTGTCCTGTGGCGGAGTATCTTTCTTTTCGATAGGAATACGTTTGCGTTTTCTCTTCTCATCTTTTTTTGGCCGGGTATCACTATCTATTGGTAAATCTATTTTACCTAAAATTTTTGGACCCTCTAATTTATCAGCTCTTATATTTTCTATTACCCGGGGTCCCTCTTCTTCACTAGCCTCTTCTGCTTTTTCAACGACTAATGGTATTTCCTGAATTTCTTTTTTTGATTTTTTCTTTGGCTCTGCTTTTCCTGATTTTTTTCCTTCATCCGGTTTATCTTCTTCAACCGGTGTAACATCGTCTTTCTTTTTCTTAATAATTTTCTTTGGTCTGGTAGAAGAGTCTATTGTAGATAGATCAATTTTATCTAATACTTTGGGAGCTTCTATTTCCGGAGATTCTATTTTTGTAATTTCTTCGACCGGTTTGGGTTCTTCCTTTTTTACAATCACCGGCTTTACTTCTTCCACAGGTGCAGGCTGTTCCTGTTTAACAATCTTCTTGCCTTCTTTACCAAAATAAATTTCTTCCTCTTCTTTTTTCTTTTTGGCTTCGGCTATTCCACCCTTCGGCAGATCGACTGCATTGCTTTTTATTTTTGCTGCCTTATCACTCGAAAATTCGTTTTGCAGGGCACGGTACATTTCTTCCGTCATCTTTGAAGTTGGTTTCAAATCGTCTTTTGGAAACCCCTTGCCGATGAGAAAATCAATTAACGTATCCTGACCAATGTTAAATTCTTTGGCGGCTGCTAATAATCTCGGTAGTTTTAATTCTGCCATTCAGTTTTTTTAGATTGTCTTAGAGTTAATGATGAATTGCGGGTAATTAATTAGTCGCAATTCACAACTCACTTTTTTATTCTTGCTTAAATTCTTCTTCTAATACTTTTCGTACTTCCGCAATTGTCTCTTTTTCCAGATCGGTTCGGCGTTCTAACTCTTCTGCTGTTAATGCCATAACACTTCTTCCGGTATCACAACCAATTTTCTTTAACGCTTCTATTACCCATGGTTCTATTTCATCGCTAAATTCTTCAAGGTCTATATCAAATTCTTCTACTTCACCTTCGTTATCGCGGAATACATCAATTTCATAACCGGTCAGTTCGCAAGCTAATTTAATATTTACACCCCGGCGACCAATAGCCAATGAAACCTGATCGGGTTTTAGAAAAACACTTGCATGTTTTTTATCCTGATCCAGATCCATGCTGGTAATTTTAGAAGGTGTTAAAGATCGCTGGATTAACAGCTGTGTATTAGCTGTCCAGTTGATGACATCAATATTTTCATTTTTCAATTCACGAACGATGCCATGAATCTGGCTTCCTTTCATACCTACGCATGCGCCAACCGGATCAATACGATCATCAAAAGACTCTACGGCAACTTTTGCTCTTTCTCCCGGATCCCGAACAATTTTTTTAATTACAATTAAACCATCAAAAAT
>JANOFP010000196.1:0-14805 GCA_031413675.1 Bacteroidota bacterium | reverse complement strand
CCAGGATAAACAGGTTTTGTAAAACGTAATTCATCGATACCATAATTTAACAGTACCGGATTTTTTTCATACCCATCCACAAACAAACCGGCAGCAATGCTCATAATAAAATATCCATGTGCCACCTGTTGCTCAAACATGGTTCCTGTAAAATCAGTTGTTTTTATATGCGCATAAAAATGATCGCCGCTTAAATCAGCAAACTTATCTATGTCTTCGCTTGTGATAGTTCTTTTATCAGTGATAATCTGATCGCCAATCTGCAGCTCTTCAAAGTATTTTGAAAATGGATGTTTGCCTGGGTCTTTTCCAATAGCATTGGGCTGGTAAACATTTGTGATTGCTGTTATCGTTGTTGGCGAGCCTTGCAAAGCGGTTCTTTGCAAATAATGTTTTACACCTCGTATGCCGCCCATTTCTTCGCCACCACCGGCACGCCCCGGACCGCCATGCACTAATAAAGGTAATGGTGAACCATGACCAGTGCTTTCTTTTGCACATTCATTATTCAATACTAAAATTCTTCCATGATGTGTGGCTGCACCAATTACATACTGCTTTGCAATTTTATAGTCTGCTGTTACAATTGAAGTGCATAAACTTCCTTTACCCAATTTACTCAATGCAATTGCATCGTCAATACTTTTATATGGCATAATAGTACTTACCGGACCAAATGCTTCTACTTCGTGTACTTCTTTTGCTTCAAAGGGTTTTTCATTCATTAACAAAACCGGAGAGATGAATGCCCCTTTTTTTACATCTGCATCTATTAATTCGACACTGTCCAATGAACCATAAATAATTTGTGATGATGCTAATAATTTCTGTACCTGCTCTCTAACTTCTTTGCGTTGAGTTTCTCCGGCCAAACTTCCCATTCTCACTTTTTCATTCAATGGATTTCCAATTAGAGTTTGTGATAAAGCTTTAGAAATTGCTTTCCATAAATCTTCCATTCTAGTTGAGGGTACAAATATTCTACGGATGCCTGTGCACCGCTGACCTGCTTTCAATGTCATTTCTTTTCTTACTTCTTTTACAAAAATTTCCCATTCAGGTTTATCAGGTGTTACATCTTCTCCCAATACGATACAGTTAAGGGAGTCTGCCTCCATTGTAAACGGAACATTCTCTCGTAAGATGTTTGCATTTTGTTTTAACATCAATCCGGTAGATGCACTACCGGTAAACGTTATTACATCCTGCGATGTAACATGATCCAGCAAATCTCCTGCACTGCCACAGATTAATTGCAAGGACCCTTCAGGTAAAATCTTTGATGCAATTATTTCTTTTACTATTGCTTCGGTCAAATAAGAAGTAATAGATGCCGGTTTTACAATGCAGGGCATGCCGGCTAATAAATTCACTGCTATCTTTTCCAACATGCCCCATACCGGAAAATTAAAAGCATTGATATGAATAGCAACGCCTTCTTTGGGAACAAGAATATGTGTTCCCATAAATGTATTGTTCTTACCAAGGTTATGGCTTTCCCCATCAATACAAAAAACTTCATCCGGAAATTTCCGGCGTAGTGACGCATTGGCAAATAAATTTCCAATACCGCCTTCTATATCTACCCAGCTATCCGCTTTCGTTGCGCCGGTCTGATAACTTATATTATAAAACTTTTCTAAGTGATTTCGTAAATGCAATGCAAGAGCTTTCAACATATTTCCCCGTGCATGAAAAGTCATTTTTCGCAAAGCAGGATTGCCAACTGCTCTTGCATATTCAGTCATTGATTTAAAGTCCAAGCCTTTTGTTGATGCGGTTGCAATGGGCTGACCCGTTACAGCATTATATAATAATTGACCATCCCCATCACCTATTACCCATTTTCCGGAAATATAATTTTCTAATTTATTCATGCGGCAAGCAAGTGTTTTTGTAAAGGTAGCCGAAAATAAAAAGAGCTTTCAAAAATGAAAGCCCGTAAAATAATCTTTCTTGAAATTAAATAACTTCAACACCAAATTGGTTCAGGTGATGTAAGGCGTGTTTATAAAGTAACTGAATATTCTCGGCAAAGTCCAATTCACCAAAAACCGGGTTCGCCGTTTTCAATTCAGGATTTTTATCAAAATTTTCGAAAAAAACAATTAACTCTTCTTTGAGCTTACCGATGGCAGCCTGTGTTGTATTCCTGCGTAATGGTGGCGGGTCAGGTGGTAACACGGGGCTTTTTGTATTTTGTTTAAATTGTTTTTCGCTCAGCAAAAATTCTTTATAAGCCGGAAGTTTGTCGGAAGGAGTAATGGTTTGCAATTTAATTTTACCCGAAGCAATCATCATTACATCAGCAAAATGTTCAATCATCTGCTGCAAATTCATTTTACCCCATTTGCCGGAAGTAGCAGGATCTATCCGCTGAAGCAAGGGGATAAATTTAGTACGCAAAAAATTTTCTTTTCCGAGGCTCATATAAATGTAATTATCGATGCAAGTTTACAACAAACATTATCAACAAAACAAAAAAGCTCTACCAACGGCAGAGCATTTCAGTATTAAAGTTGAATTTTATTTAATTTTTTTATGAATAGCTGCAGATAATCTTTCAAATATTTCATCCACGGTTCCCACACCGGCAATCACTTTAAATTTTCCGGCTTTTTTATAATGTTCAGCTACGGGGCTGGTTTCTTTCAGATATACATCAAACCGTTTACGGATAACTTCTTCATCGGTATCATCACTTCTTCCGGATGTTTTACCACGGTTCAACAATCTTTTTACTAATTCTTCTTCATTTACTTCTAATGATAGCACAGCAGAAATTTCTGTTTTCTTTAATGCCAGCAATTTATCCAATGCGATTGCTTGTGCCGATGTACGGGGAAACCCATCAAATAAAAATCCATTCGCATCGGTATGCTTATCAAAAAAAGAATCCACCATACCAATTACAACTTCATCTGGCACTAATCTGCCTTTATCAATAAATTGCTTCGCTTCCATACCCAATGGCGTTTTTTCGGTTATTTCACTACGCAGTAAATTACCGGTTGATAAATGAACCAATTTATATTTCGCCACCAGCTTATCTGACTGCGTGCCTTTACCGCTTCCCGGCGGACCAAATAAAATAAGATTGAACATGTAACTGACTAGCCTTGGGTGAACGACAAATATAATAACCCCTTATTAATAATCTCACAACATGCCATTGTTTGGCAAAATAAAGATGCCAGCCCCGCCGAATGCCGGGGAAAACAGTAGTTTGTTTAGTGTGCCATACCTGATAAAGGCAATTTCTAATGCAATAAGCCGTCGCTGATATGGCATATTTCGCAAAGAGAATGTTAAGCAATAGACAGATGTCCATGTGCCGACAAACCACCAAGCCTTTGATTGCGTACATTTGCTATACCAATTAAAAAGAAAATGAAAAAGGGTAACTTAATTATTATTCTGCTTGCCGGATTTTTTCAGCAATGCAGCTACTCACAAAATTCATCAAAAGAAAAAAATCCGCAGGATGCTGCGCAAAAAACTACATCTATGGAAAACAATGATAAAAAGCATACTGCTTATTCAAGAACTGATTCTTCTACTGTAAATATGAGTGAAGAGGAATGGAAAAAAATTCTTCCGAACGAAGTTTACAATATTGCCCGCTTAAAAGGCACTGAAAGGCCCTGGACGAGTAAGTTTGAAAAATTTTCTGATACAGGAACTTATTATTGTGCCGCATGTGGTAATGCTCTGTTTAAAAGCGATACAAAATTTGACAGCGGTTGTGGCTGGCCGAGCTTTTATGAGCCATTTAGTAAAACAAGTATTATTTATACTGATGATAATACACATGGCATGACAAGAACAGAAACACAATGCGGCAGATGCAAAGCACATTTAGGTCATGTGTTTAATGATGGACCACCACCCACAGGGTTGCGGTTTTGTATAAATGGCGTTGTACTTGATTTTGAAAAAGCAAAAGAAGCAGAGAAGAAGTTTAATGAGAAAGAAAAACTTCAGTAATAAATTTTAAATACTTCATAATTCAAAAACCCCTTTTATCACAAAGAGGGGTTTTTTATTTTTCTTAACGCCCAATTGCATTTAAATTTATGCCCTCTAAAAAAATCATTATGAATCTTATCAAAAAATCAATTAGTCCTGTTTTATTTATTCTGCTTTTTTGTTTTCAGCTTTCAGCTCAATACAAACTAACAGACAAATTGCCCGCAGACCCGAATGTAAAAATTGGAAAATTATCCAACGGGCTTACTTATTATATCCGAAAAAATGTAAAGCCTGAAAAAAAAGTGGAACTGCGACTTGCAATAAATGCTGGATCTGTTTTAGAAAATGATAACCAGCGGGGTCTTGCACATTTTATGGAGCATATGGGTTTTAATGGCTCGAAAAATTTTCCAAAAAATGAGTTAGTTGATTTTTTACAGAAAAGCGGTGTAAAATTTGGAGCCGACCTGAATGCTTACACAAGCTTTGATGAAACCGTTTATATTTTACCTGTACCAACCGAAGATCCTGAAATGGTAGAAAAAGGATTTACAGTTTTAGAAGATTGGGCATTCAATAATTTATTTGACAAAGCTGAAGTGGAAAAAGAAAGAGGTGTGGTGCTCGAAGAATCACGGCTGAGCAAAGGATCGGGTGAAAGAATGCTTCGTCAATATTTTCCAAAATTGCTTAACGGTTCAAAATATGCCAGTCGTTTGCCGATAGGTACAGATGATGTGTTGAAAAATTTTAAACATGAAACACTTAAAAGTTTTTATAAAAACTGGTACCGCCCAGGTTTGATGGCTGTAATTGTTGTTGGCGATATTGACCCCGCAGAAGCAGAAAAGAAAATCATTGCGCATTTTGGAAAGTTTAAAGACCCCGCAAATGCTCCGGTTCGTCCGGCTATTATTCCCATTAAACAAAGAACCTCACCGGAAGGATTAATTGTTTCGGATGATGAGATGACGAATACCGTAATTCAGATTTATAATTTTATCAAGCCTGCAAAAAAAATTAATACCTGGGCTGCATACCGCGAATCAATTGTTGAAGGATTGGTGAGTTCGCTTATTAATCAGCGGTTGTCAGAATTGACACAAAAAGAAAACCCTCCCTTTCTTTTTGCCAATACAGGTAGCCAGCAATTTATCCGCGGATATACTACATTCAATTCGGTTGCAGTTCTCGGAGAAGGTTCTTCCCAGGAAGCAATCGATGCATTGATGGCTGAAACAAACCGTGCAAGGCTTTATGGTTTTTTAAAAACAGAAATGGACCGGGCAAAAGCCAGCTTGCTGAATGGAGCAGAAAAAGCATTTAATGAAAAGGATAAATCGCAATCGGGTCAAATTGTTTCGGGCTATGTAAATAATTTTTTACAGGGCTCACCTATAACAGGTCCGGAACATCGATATAAATTTTTGCAACAAATTTTACCAACCGTAACACTTGGAGAAATAAATGCCATTGCTAAAAAAATGCCCTCAGCAAACAATGCATTTGCCATGATTCAGGCTCCTGCCAATATGAAAGATAAGCTGCCTGATAATACTACTTTTTTAAAATCAGTAATTGCCGCTACATTAAAACCGGTAAAAGCTTATGAAGAAAAAGCGGTTGCATCCTCATTAGGTAATTCTGAAATGAAGGCTGGAAAAATTACTGCTGAAACAAAAAACGAAAAATTAGGAACGACTAACTTTACCTTAAGCAATGGTGTTACGATAACGATTAAGCCAACAACTTTTAAAAATGATGAAATACAAATGGATGCCTGGCGCTGGGGTGGTTATCATAATTTTGATATTGCTGATAAATTTAATGCTCAATATGCTGCCACCATTGCAGATCAGATGGGTGTTAAAGATATGTCGCCGACAGATCTTCAAAAATTTTTGTCGGGTAAAACTCTTTCGCTAACCCCTTATTTAAATACGCATGATGAAGGAATTGAAGGGAGCAGTAGTGTAAAAGATTTTGAGACATATATGCAATTGCTCAATCTTTATTTTACATCGCCACGAAAAGATGAAAGTTTATTCAAAGCATTTATTTCGGGCAACAAAGCTCAGCTTCAGTTTCTGAAACTAAACCCACAGGCATGGTACCAGGATACGATGAGTAAAATAAAATACAATAACAACCCCTGGGCTGGTGGCATACCTGCTTCAGAAGATTTTGATAAAATAAACCTCGACAGGACATTTGAAATTTATAAAACTATTTTCGGAAATGCCTATGGCATGCACTTCACCTTTGTAGGTAATATAGATGTAAATGCAGCGAAACCGCTGTTAGAAAAATACATTGGTTCTTTACCAGCCACACCAAAAGAAAATAAATATAAAGACAATGGTATTCGTTTGATAAAAGGATTTACAGAAGGAAATTTAAAACGTGGAAAAGAAAAACAAAGTTATATCAACCTGCAATTTGAAGGTGAAACAGAATATAGTCGTGAAGAAAATATGAATCTTGCTGCATTAATAGAAGTAATGAACATCAGAATCATTGAAAAACTGCGTGAAGAAATGAGCGGTATTTATGGCGGTGGCATGGGCGGTTCAATTATTAAAAGACCCTATTCACATTATAATATTGTAGCCACAATGCCCTGCGGTCCTGAAAATGTAGAAAAGCTTACAACTGCATTGATGAATTTGATAAAAGATGCACAGGAAAAAGGTATTGAACAAAAAGATTTAGATAAGGTAAAAGAAACATGGAAAAAACAATATCATGTAAACCTACAAAGCAATGATTACTGGCTTACCGGGCTATCAACTGCATTTATAGATCAAAACAATCCTGAAAATATTTTAGATTATGAACAAAAGGTTGATGAGTTGACAGTAGAACGAGTACAAGCCGCAGCTAAAAAGTATCTTACTTTAAACAATATGGTAAAATTTGTTTTGTATCCCGAAAGCTCTGATGTAAAACAGGAAGTGAAGACGTTGAAAGCGTTTTGATAAAATTTTATTTGATTTGCAAAGGCCCCCCGATGAATCGGGGGGCCTTTGTTTTTCCATTACTCCCCTAATATCGCCCCTAATACAGTCAATTTTTGCAGCACTGGTAAACATACTATTGTTGTTCTTCGGTCAGCTCTTTGAGCATGTAATCATATTGGAAACTTAGCGGTAAGTTCGTCGTTGGTAGGCTATGCACAATGCCAACGCATCATACCAACGTTGGCGTGCTGCTTTTGGATAGATACCAACAAGGGCAAAAAAGATTAAACGAAATTTGATAGAATAAATTTGAAAAAATTGTATGCAAAATTTATTGCGGTTGGCACTCCGATAAGAAAATATTTCAGATACTTAATTACTTGTTCTGACAAGGAATTTATTAAGGCTTGAAACTTACACCTAAAAGTAATAGCACTAACTCAACTGCTGCTACTACTCCTAATCCTACTGTCCAGATAACATTTGTTTTTCTATCTTCTGCATTTTTAGGAATGTCGCCTTTTTGAGCCTCCATAAGGGCTTTTTCTAAATCTCTTATAGTTCGTTCATATTGCAGTTTCTCTAAAGTAAGTTCATTAATCTGGTGTTCGAGGTTATTATTTTTTTCATCCTTCAATCTTTGCAAGTATAAAGAGTATAACCCATCTTTT
This sequence comes from Bacteroidota bacterium, assembly GCA_031413675.1. Taxonomy (GTDB): domain Bacteria; phylum Bacteroidota; class Bacteroidia; order Chitinophagales; family Chitinophagaceae; genus VBAR01. Next base: position 7,202 of record JANOFP010000196.1, on the reverse strand, counting down.
ATAATTATCTCTTTTCCGAAAGGCATCATGCTTACATAAGTAAATGCAGCTTCAATATGTATCAATCCTGCATCCCTAAGAGTAACTAAAGCTGGTCTTATATTTAATCCTCTTTCGCTGGGGTAGGTTTGCCGTATGTAATATTCAATGTCTGTTACTTGACAACTTGGGTTATCATGTATATACCTAAATATTTCGTCTGTTATACGGTACGGTTCAAGAGGTGTGTGCATAATCCAAATTTATTGAATAATTACTAAACAAAAATTCAGTTCGTTCGAGGTCTTCTTTTTCTATGCTCGAATTTAGTGATGCGTCCACGAGGGGTTTACCGTGTGCTGGCGTTTAGCAGAGCAGTAACCCCTCGCCTATAATGCTCATCAAACTTACAATTTCCTGAAATCAAAAAATCTTTTACAAGGTCTTTCTTGTGCTACCCGGATTACAATGTTTACGGTACAGCTTTCCTCTACTCCTCCATATTCACCACTGAGCCAAACAATTTTTGCTGCACCATATCTTATCAGTAAGTTTAGCGTTCCAAAAACAAAACACATTTATGAGAAAATTATTTTCACTGGTGCCGGCATTATTTCTATGCCTTATTATTTCAGCACAAAAAACATCTTTAGACCAGTTTAAAAATTTAAAACCCCGCAATATCGGACCTGCAGGCATGAGTGGCCGTATCACAACCATTGATGCAGTGGTAGCCAATCCAAATATTGTATATGTTGGCGCAGCAAGTGGTGGTGTATGGAAAACAGAAAACAGTGGACAATCCTGGTCACCCATTTTTGATGATCAGCCAATTCAGAATATTGGTTCTATTGCTATACAGCAATCCAATCCATCGGTTGTTTGGGTGGGTACGGGTGAAGGCAATCCAAGAAACTCATTAAACCTCGGCGCCGGTATTTATAAAAGCCTGGATGCAGGTAAATCGTGGAAGAAGATGGGGCTGGATAAAACCATTTGTATTCACCGGGTGGTTATAGACCCAACAAATACCAACACGGTTTATGCAGCCGCAATTGGAAATCCTTATGCAGAGCATCCTGATCGGGGCGTTTTTAAAACAACCGATGGCGGGGAAACCTGGAATAAAATTTTGTATGCTAATGATACTACAGGTTGCGCTGATTTAATTATGGATCCTTCCAATCCGAATAAACTGATAGCAGCAATGTGGCAATTCAGAAGAACGCCGTGGAATTTAAAAAGCGGTGGCAAAGGAAGTGGTTTGTTTATAACTGTTGATGGTGGTAAAAACTGGAAACAATTAACTAAAGAAGATGGATTGCCCGATGGACAGCTTGGAAGAATCGGTGTTGCCTTCAGCCGCAGCATGCCAAGCCGGGTATATGCAAAAGTAGAAGCAACAAAAAATGGTTTGTATAAAAGTGATGATGGTGGTTTTAAATGGACCTTGGTAAACAGCGATGCGGCTCAAATAACAGATCGGCCTTTTTATTACCAGGAAATTTATGTAGATCCAAAAAATGAAAACCGGATTTATGATGTGCATTCAACCATAACATTCAGTGAAGATGGAGGCAAATCGTTTTCGACAATGATTCCCTATTCAGGAATTCATCCGGATCATCATGCATGGTGGATCAATCCTGAAGATCCGAATTTAATTATTGAAGGCAATGATGGTGGTATTGGTATTTCAAGAGATCGTGGTAAGACATGGGTATTTGATGAAAAAATTCCGGTAGGTCAGTTTTATCATGGAAATGTTGACAATGAAATTCCGTACAATGTAATGGGTGGTATGCAGGATAACGGAAGTTGGCTCGGACCAGCTTATACCTGGACAAATGGTGGCATTCGAAATTATTACTGGAATAATATAGGAGGTGGAGATGGATTTGATGCTATGACTGATCCGGAAGATGCAAGTTGGGTGTATAGTATGAGCCAAGGTGGAAGTGTAGGTAGAAGAAACTGGAAAACAGGTGAAAGCTGGTTTATAAAACCGCCTGCATTAGACCCAAAAACTAAATTGCGTTTCAACTGGAACTCTGCTATTGCACAAGATCCTTTTGATAAAAAAACAATTTATTATGGCAGCCAATATATTCATAAGAGCAATGATAAGGGAGTAAGTTGGGAAATTATATCGCCTGATCTTACATCAAATGATTCAGTAAAAATTGCAGCTTATCAAAACACGGGAGGATTGACATTGGATATTACCGGCGCTGAAACACATTGCAGCATTCTTTCTATTGAACCCTCAAAAAAAGATCGGGGCATTATTTGGGTAGGTACGGATGATGGCAATGTTCAACTAACAAGAGATGGCGGGAAAACATGGACAAGCTTCCGTGGAAAAATTCCCGGTATGCCAGTGGGATGCTGGATACCACAGATAAAAGCCTCTGTATATAATGCAGGTGAAGCATTTGTTGTAGCAAACGATTATCGCCGTGGCGATATGAAACCCTATATTTTTCGTACAACTGATTATGGGCTGACATGGACAAAAATAGTTGATGAAAATAAAATGAAGGGCTATGCTTTATGTGTGCAGCAGGATCCAACAGAACCAAATTTAATTTTTGCCGGTACCGAAAATGGTTTATGGATAAGTTTTGATAATGGAAATTCATTTGAACAATTTAAAAACGGCTATCCTTCGGTTTCTACATTTGATTTTGCAATACAAGAACGTGAAGCGGATTTAGTAATTGCAACATTCGGTAGAGCATTATGGGTATTGGATGATATTCGACCCTTAAGAAAAATGGCGGCAAATAAAGGAATGAAATTTACAAACCCGGTTACTTTATTTCCATCTCCAGATGCAATACAAGCACAATATAAAGCAGCTACTGGTTATGAGTGGAGTACTTATGGATTGTATGATGCAGAAAACAGAAGACGCGGTGCATCCGTTTCTTTTTTTATAAATAAACCAAAAGATACTGCCGCAAGACAACAACCTGCTGTTGTAAGTGCTGAGCAACCCACTGCAGTAGCAGGACAACAAGGTGGTGGAAATCGTGGTGGCGGAGGTGGAGGTGGCCGTGGAGGATTTGGACAAGGTGGCCCAGGCGGTGGAAGAAGATCGGATAGTGCAATGGTGAGAATCTATAATTCAAATAATGAATTGATAAGAACATTACGTTGGGCAGTTGATTCAGGATTCAACAGAACATATTGGGGCATGGAAGAAAAAGGATTTCGTCAACCTGGATCGCCAAAGCCATTACCAGGAGCACAAGAGCCGGGAGGATTTACCGTTTTACCCGGCATCTATAAATTAGTAATGACCTACTCGAGAAGTTCTGATTCTACTTTCATAACTGTAAAAGATGACCCACGGTTGGGCAATCGGAATGATATAAAATTGGCACAACGTAAAATGTATGATCGTTTAAAAAAGACTGCAGATAAATTAACTACCGGAATGGATCAGCTTACAGAAAGTGATGAAGTATTAACTAAAATGCAGGCGCAATTAAAAGGTGTGGAAGGAAAAGATGCTGATTCATTAAGAAAGTCAACAACTAAAATGCAGGATGAAATAAAAGTTATTCGTGAGTTAATTAGTGGCAAACCAAGTACAGCGCAAGGCATTACAAGAGCTGCAGAATTAACGGTAATGACGGCATTGCAAACAGCACAACAATCTATCGGCAGTAAACAAGTAGCACCGGGTGCACAGGTAGAAACATTAATTGGCAATGCAGAAAAATCTGTAAAAGAAATAGTAGAAAAAATAAATACTTTTTATACTGTTAAATGGACAGCTTATCGCCAACAGGTGGAAGGAACAAAAGTGAATTTGTTTAAGGATTATAAAACAATTGAGTAAGTAAATAAAATTAAACGGGGCTTTGGAAGCCCCGTTTTTTTATTCAATGATTTTTTCAAAGCTTACTAACCTTCCGTCAGTAGTTATTCCTTCCAACACCACATGAAAACGTTTTGCGTTATCACTGTTATAAAAACTGATTTTAATTTCCCGGTTATTATCCAACAGTGTAATGTCGGGTTTCCAGTATAATGTAGTTCGGTTATCCGGTTTTTTTATATCATCAACTGTATAATCCGGTATTGGAAATTTTTTAACTGCATCATACCCCGGAAATACAATACTATTGAAATAACGGTTATCAGTTGTTCCCAAATCTTCAACTTTTTTTGTATAAACACAAAAAACTGCTGAAAGGCCAATGCCCGGTAAACTAATTGCCCCGGTGGGGAAAAACTTAACCAAAGCAATGTCTTCAACAGAAATTCTAGCGATGGCGTCCGTGGTAGTTTCGGATTCATTCAGATAAACCTTTGCTGCAACTTGTCCAGTACTATTACCTCTTAATACTTCCAATGTAGAGGAGCCCCGTACGGTTCTTAATGTATAACGTCCCCCTGATTTTTCAATTGTTAATCCGCCAATTTGCCCCGTAACAAAATCAAATACATTTCCACTCTTGTTATTCGGAGGATTGTTTAATAAATCAACCATTCGTGTATTACCCATGCTGCTAAAGGCACCACTGGTGTAACGCTTGTTTACATCTTTTGTATTACCAACATTTTTTTCAGTTGTTGTTGTTTGAACTTTTGCAGCTATGCTGTTAGTCAATTTTCGTTCACTTTTAATATTTTCAATAAGCTTCGGCGCCATTGCAAGTGCAGAAGCGTCCTGTAATAGGGGTCTTTTCAAAAGAGTATAAGGCTCCATTGAAATATTTTTTAATAAAGACCCGTATTCATTGTTTTCTTTTTCCAGTTCCAGTTCAGTTGCAATTGCATTTTCATTTTTTGCCCCTTTCCAACGGTAATAAATGCGGGCTGTATCTTCAAATACCAGTTCATATAATTTAAAACTGCCATCTTTCATAACAGGTACATTATATTCTTTACTTAAAGAATCTTTTGTTTTTACCAAAAAATTTAATTGACCCAGTGATACCGGTTTATTATTCCCGGTTTCAAATAATTTTCCTTTCATAGGCAGATGCAATTCATCACTGATGTCTGGTTTTTTCATTTTTGCAAATGCCTCCCAGTTATCATCAAACCAGTTGCCGGTAAGCATTATCATATCTTTTACTTCATCATCTTTTACCTGGGTGTTGGCAAGATAATTTGAACTGCCTGCCTGCCATAACAAGGAAGAAATAATATTATCCTCATTCTTTGAAACAAGCTCTTTGTCCGCATCAGTTATTGAAATGGAAAATTGGCCTTCAACACCTTCTGGCAAAACAAAACTCCAGCGATTGATTGCTTTGGAAGTTGTTCCTAATTCATTTGTTTTTAAATCGACCGGCACTTTACTGTTTTCTGTTGAAATATAAGCAGCACGTTGCGCCAACAAATTATTAGCAGCATCAAAAATCATCAGTCGTATGATTCCTTCATTTAGTTTTTCATTACTTACTAAAGCCTGCGCCTGGTTATCTTTAATTACAATTTTAGTATTCAGTACAATGTTATTATTCATTACTGCCAGTAGCGTTACTTCTTTCGGATTATCAGCATTCCCCGGAGGGGTGAGTATTGTAAATAATTTTCCCAGTTCATGATCGACAACAGATAACACGACAACATTATCATGGGCAGCCGGTAATTCAAATTTCTGTTTACTATTATCCGGCAACTGTACTTCTCCAAAATATTTTTCCCCTTTTACAGGCGTTAAGCTAAAGTATCCCAGTCCAAATTTATTTGTAGCAAATGTTCCAAGACTTGCTCCTTTTGAATCAAGTAAATTGCCATTCACCTTCACAGGTTGTAATTGTTTATCAAGACATCGGAAACCAATTACATTATCGACACCACTAGCCAGTTTGCCCCCTTCCGGGAACCACTCAAAACTATAACCCGGATTATTTTGTATTGTTGATGACGCTGCAGTAGCTGGATTAAATACGGGTATCCCTTTCTTAAAAACATAAGATTCATCTAAATTTCGGGTATAATTAGTCCATGATCTTACAAAATAAATTCCTTGTGCAGCGTTTAACGGCAGTATAAATTGACCAGTAACAGCTAAGCCATTTAAAACAGCCAATCGTTGTGATTGAATAATTTCACCTTTTTCATTAAGCAGTTCAGCAAACAGATTTGTACTTACGGGTTGAGTAATTCCTGCCGCATAGGTATATGCTTTAAACCATATTGTTTCTCCGGCAACATATGCCTGTTTGTTAAAATGCAAATAAATCTGCTCAGATGGAATACTGTCGCGATGCCGGTTAAAAACTGCAACCGGATCCTGTGCTTGTATTTGCAAATACAAGAATGCAAACATTATTGGCAAAATTATTTTTCTCATGTTATGATTTTTATCCGCTGATGAAATATCCGGAATACATCAAAAAATTATGGCGTTAAATTAGATTAATAATTCCGAAGACAAATTACCACCGGTCAATTTAGATTACAGACCAGAAGTATGATCGATTTGCTGCAATCCGCTTACATTTGTTCCTTTACTATTTTATTCTTTTCAAAAAAAACAAGACCGAAAATGAAGCTGTCGCATCTATCTGAAACATTGATTGGTTCTGAAATTGTAAAATTGGGTGGCGAGATACGGGAAAAAATAAGACAGGGTGAACGTATTTTTAATTTTACGGTTGGCGATTTTGATCCGGCTGTTTTTCCAATACCAAAAGAATTAGAAGATTCAATTGTAGATGCCTACCGGAATCATTTTACCAATTATCCAGCTGCAGAAGGCAATCTTGATTTGCGTGAAGCCATTGCATCCTTCATAAAAAAAACGGAAGCATTGGATTATGGCTTGAATGAAATATTGGTTGCATCGGGTGGTCGTCCTTTGATTTATGCAACGTTCAGAGCTATCTGCGATAAAGGCGATAAAATTATTTATGCCACACCATCCTGGAATAATAATCATTACACACATTTTGTAGAAGGCGGGCATATCGTAATTGATACGGTTGCAGAAAATAATTTTATGCCAACAGCAAACGATATCCGTCCTTATATAAAAGACGCTGTTTTGATTTCATTATGTTCGCCGCAAAACCCAACCGGTACTACGTTTAGAAAAGAAGAATTAGAAGCGATATGCGATTTGGTACTTAAAGAAAACGCAAGACGTAGTGCTGGTGCCCGTCCGACCGATTCATCCGGGCGGGAAAAAAAATTATATATCATGTATGATCAGATGTACTGGCATCTGACCTATGGAGAAATTAAACATTACA
>JANOFP010000195.1:0-4765 GCA_031413675.1 Bacteroidota bacterium | reverse complement strand
GGGTTGACGGTTTCGAGGTTGATAATTGTTTCAGTCAATTCGATACGGTTTAAATGAACAAGATTGTTTCTGACACCAAAGAGCTACCATCCATGATTTAAAGTAACCGATAATATTCTTTGATTCCTAAAGTTAATTATTAACAGATGTGAAAAGAAATTGTGGAGTAAAAATTTTGGTTAATGTTTTTATGAGTTAGTAGAGAGATTAATAAGACAACTTTATTACTACGATTGAACTTTACTTGCGACAGTTTATCCCGGTACTTCGGAACTTCATTCATCGCTTTGTAACCCGAAGCAACATAAATCAATCAGATCTATATGTATCAGTAATTTTTCATCCACACCCGGTTCATTTTGTTAATTTAATCTCAAATAAACCTGATACACCGACATTAGTTCCGCTAAACTATTTTCAATAAACTATTTTTGCTTCGGTAAAATGAAATTTAAAGCATCACTATATTTTTTTATTCTGCTTCTCTGCGCTGCACCAACTGCATTTAGCCAGGTATATAAAATTTCCGGTGTGGTGATGGATACAAAAAGAGAGCCATTGCCATTGGCAAGTGTAGAAATAAAAGATTTTAAAATCGGACAAACTACGAAGGACGACGGGTCTTTTTCTTTTTCTCTGGAAAGAGGTCAATATGATTTGGTCGTATCCATGGTGGGGTTTAAAACTAAAGTGGTTACATTTTTTATTACCAATCAGGATACGGTGGAAAATGTAATGCTGGAACTGGATGATACGGCAAATTTGGACGAAATAATTATAAGAGCCAAATACAGGGACCGTGCAGAAGAGTTTGTAAGAAAAGTAGTACAACATAAAGATGAACATCAATCGGCTGCTGGTAATTATAGTTGCCGTGTTTATATCAAAGCCACACAACAGGATTCAATTGATGCTAAAAAGAAAAAAGATGAAACCGATACGGTTTATAAAGAGGATTTTTCTAAAATGTCTTTAGCTGAAATTTCAATACGACTCGATAATGGAGGTGGCGGAAATATAAAAGAAGAAAGAGTAGGGGTGAAGAAAGGTGGCAGTACCGATAATCTCTTTTATCTTACAACTACAGACGGTGATTTTAATATTTATAATAACCTGATCAAAGCTCCTGCTATCTCCCGTATTCCATTTGTTTCGCCGGTTAGTTATAGTGGTTTGATAGCTTATCGTTTTAAAACATTAAAGACAGAACGTGTTGGTCGCCGGAAAATATTTACGGTAAGTGTACGATCCAGGTTACTGAGCAATGCAACGGTAGAAGGCGAATTGACTATCATGGATAGTTTGTGGGTGATATTAAAAGCCGAGTTTCGTTTGCCTACTGCTCATTTACCCGAGAATGATTTTTTTGAAGTGAAACAGGAATATGAAAACTTACCTGTCCGGTCAGATTCGGGAGCGATTACTACCTGGATGATAAAACAACAACAGTTTAATTATTACAGTAAAACAAAGACCGGAAAACGCTACGGCGAAACAACTGTTGTCTATTCAGATTTTGAATTAAATAAAAATTTTAAGAAAAATTATTTTAATAATGAAGTAAGTGCTACATCAAGCGAGGCTTATCATAAAGACAGTATCTTCTGGAGTAATATCCGTACTGTACCACTAACCAACAAAGAAGTTTTATATGCAAAACACCAGGATAGTGTTTACCGGGTTATGCAAAGCGATGCCTATCTTGATTCTATTGACAGGGTATTGAATAAAATTACCTGGCAAAAGGTTTTAATATTTGGTCAGATATTAAATGATCATAAAAAAGAAAGAACATGGATCTTGCCACCTATCACAACAATCATTCAGCCTATTTCTTTTGGCGGTACAAGGATTAACCTGGCTTTTGCTTATAAAAAAACGTATGAAAGCCGGAAAAATCTTGAACTTATTTTTAATACGAGTTATGGTTTCCGAAATAATGATTTAAACGGTCGTATCAATCTGAAACGAATGTACAATCCTTTTAACTCTGGAAGATTTAATGTAAGTATTGGACGAGATTTTCAATACATCTTTCCGGGTGATGCCTGGATAAATGTTTTAAAACGAAGTAATGTTTATTTAAATAATTCAATAGAAGCAGGACATGAATTAGAATTTGTCCGTGGGCTATATATGACAAATGAATTTGAAATAGCACTACGCCGTACCGTAAGCAACTATAAAATTAATGAAAGGGTGGATGATGTGTTTGGCGGAATCTTAACTGATAACCGACCAATTGATTTTAAACCCTACAATGCAGTATATGGACAAATTAAATTGCATTTTACGCCAAGTCTTAAATATATACGTGAGCCCAAAGAGAAAATTTATCTGGGATCAAAATGGCCAACATTTTATCTGGCGTGGAGAAAAGGAATCAAAGACGTATTAAAAAGTGAAATCGATTTTGATTATCTCGAATTCGGATTACTCCATCAGATAAAATTGGGCGTAGCCGGAGAATCCTACTATATAGTTAAGACCGGTGATTTTGTTAACACAAAAGATTTGCGGGTGATTGATTATAAATTTATGCGGCGTGGAGATCCATTCTTTTTTGCGGATCCTCAAAAATCTTTTCAGGCACTGGATTCTTCCTTTGCTGTTTTTGACCGCTACTACCAGGGAAATTTTGTTCATAGTTTTCATGGCTCACTCATCAGTAAAATTCCTTTTTTCAAAAAACTGAAACTGGAAGAAATTGCTGGGTTTGGATTTTTAATTGCCAAAGAACGGGATTTGAAATACGGTGAATTATTTGCAGGGCTTGAACGGATTTTTAAATGGCCCTTTAATCCGCTTACGAAAGTGAAGATCGGTTTGTATATCGTAGGTTCAGTTGCTAATCAGTTTAAAAACCCGGTTCAATTGAAGTTTGGTATTACCACCTGGGATCGTTTTAGAAACAAGTGGAAATAAATATCTTGTTTGTTAAAGCATTTGCAAAAATATTTTTTGAAATATTCCGTTACGGTAATGATTGCATATTTACATGCAAATAACCAACATGCTCCGCTGCTCCTTAATCTTTCTTTCTTTAGTGTTTTCTCAATTGCTGCATGCCCAGTTTTTTTCAGTATCTGGAAAAATTACCAACAACAAATTAGAGCCAATCGCTTTTGTTTCTATAAAAGTAAAAGACATGCCGGGTGGCACCGTTTCCCGTGAAGATGGCAGCTATGAATTGAAATTGGAAGAGGGGAAATATGATTTAATATTCAGCAGCATTGGCTTTAAATCACAGATCATCCCGATGGTGGTAGATAAAAATTATATTCAGAACATTCTGATGGAGATTGATGATCTGAAAAATTTATCAGAAGTAATTGTAAAAGGAAAAGCAAAAGACCGGAGTGAAGAAATAATCAGAAATGTTATTCGCAATAAAGAAAACATTTTAGCTGCGGCTGGTGCGTACACCTGCAATATTTATATAAAGTCTACTCAAATTGATTCTTCACTTCGAAAAACGAAAAAGCCAGTACCTGATTCGATAAAGAAAAAAAATCCGGATGCAGATTTATTATTGATGTCAATGGCCGAAATTTCCCTACGGCTGGATTATGAATCCGATACTAAATTAAAAGAAGAAAGAAGCGGGGTTGTAAAAAGGGGAAATCCCGAAAGCCTGTTTTTTCTTTCTACTACAGAAGGCAATTTTAATATTTACAACAATCTTTTAAAATCAAGAGTGCTGTCACAGGTACCTTTTTTATCACCTGTAAGTTATACAGGCCTCGCAGCTTACCGGTTTAAACTAACTGGCACAAAACAGCAGGGCCGTCATAAAATATATACCATAAGTATAAAACCCCGCCAGCTAAGCAATGTAACTGTTGAAGGTGAAATTGTGATTCTGGATAGCTCATGGACTGTTTTAAGCACCCGGTACAAATTGCCTTCATATCATTTACCTGAGTATGATTTTTTTGAAGTTGATCAACAATTCAGTTTTATAAACAATCAGGCTTGGATGATAACACGACAACAGTTTACCTATTATTCAAAAACAGGAAAAGGAAAACTCTCCGGGCAAACCCTGGTTACATATACTGATTTTGAATTGAACAAAACGTTTGCTCCAAAATATTTTGGGGTAGAACTCAGTGCAACTGCACAGGAAGCTTATGAACGGGACAGCAGTTTCTGGCAAAAAGTGAGAACGGAGCCACTCACAAAAAAAGAAATTCGTTTTATCCGTTATAAAGATAGTGTTTACCATGCCACACATGCCAAAGCTTACCTCGATTCTATTGATGTATTAACTAATAAAATAACCTGGAAAAAAGTATTGTTTACGGGATTAACTTTTTATAACCGTGAAAAAGAACGAAGATGGAATTTATCGCCCATTACATCTTTATATCAGCCATTACAATTTGGCGGTGCCAGGATAGGGGCAAATATTTTTTATTTAAAGACTTTTAAGTCAAGAAAAAATATTTCTGTCTTTACAAACATCAGTTATGGTTTGCGAAATAAAGATTTGAATGGAAGTATTTCCATAGTCAGAATGTATAATCCGTTTAACCGTGGCTTTTACCGGTTTAGTGCCGGTCGTGATTTTCAGTATATCTATAGTGGCGATGCCTGGATTAATATGGTGAAGAGGAGTAATTTTTATTTAAATAATTCGATTGGTGTGGGGCACGGACTTGAATTATTGAATGGACTTTACTTCAGCTTGTTTTTTTGCTTCTTGAGCCTTCGCAACTTGAATATTTTCAGCCTTGATAGCAAAATCTGAAAGAATTGTAAC
>JANOFP010000194.1:0-1622 GCA_031413675.1 Bacteroidota bacterium | reverse complement strand
CAGCTCCGGACTGTAGATCTCCATTATTTTCTGGCCTGCTTTAATGTATTGGTATTTGTACCGTACATATAATTTTTCGATCCTTCCATTTATCCTTGCGGAAATATTCCCAATCATGCGGGTATCGTACTCAACCCTGCCCAGCGCTTCTATTTCAGCCACTATTTGTTCTTTTTTAATGGCAGTGACAGGAATAGTGGAAATAACATACTGGTTGGTGGGTTTTAATAATGATTCTAACTGCACACCGGTAATTGAGGCGGCATCCGTTTCTTTTTTTACCAGATCCATTCCACAAATCGGGCATTGTCCCGGCTGATCTTTTAAAATCTGCGGATGCATTGGACAGGTATATAACTCTTTCTTATTATCTGCATTCGTATGTTGAGTATGATCCACCTTTTTATCGTTATTACATGCTGAAAACACAATCGGCAATAAGCAAAGGGCAATTAGCAAAAGGCTATTGTAAGGTTCATTTATTTTTTTGTGAATCATCAGCATTTTTCTTCTTGTTGTTATTGTTTACTAACTATAATCTATTTCTCAATGCCTATTGTCTATTGTTCATTGCCTCAATTAATTTGTAAAATACGTTCTAATTCAACCTGGATGGCTAATAGCTGCTGCAACTGATCTAGGTATTCCAACTGTGCCATATTCAAACTCTCCCAGGCATCAAATAATTCAAACAATTCTTCTGTATTTTGCTCGTACCCTGATTGCATGGTTCTGTAATTATTTCGCAGTGGGGGTATTATGTTCTCCTCATACAGTTTTAGTTGTTTTCTTTTGGTGTTAAACTCTGTCCGCATATTGGATGCCATACCTGATAATTCATTTATCACCATCTGGCGTTCAAAGCCGAGGCTTTCTCTGCGCCATCGTAAGCTTTCAATATTTGCCTTACTCATTCTAGATGACCAGGATGCAAAAGGAATCTTCACCATAGCCATAGCTGTATATTGCATCGGTTGTCCGCCAAACCCAAACATGTGCTCATAGCGAAAACCAAATTCAGGTTTTAATTTTGCCCTCTCTAATTGTTGTTGTAAGCCAGCCAATTGAATTTCTCTTTCTCTTTCTATAACTTTTAAATCGCTTCTTGAATTGATGAAAGCAGTGCTATCCAATTGAAAGTTGCTGTAATCTTTTATTAAAAACGTAGAATCAATATCGAACAAGGTTTCTTTGTCCCTGTTCATCAAAGTGTTTAAATTAATCCGGCGAAGGCGTATATCATTTTCAAACATCAGCCGCATGTTTTGAATATTACCGAGTGCCGCTTTTGCTTTATAATAAGAACTTATTTTTCCCAGCCCGTTCTTATAACGTATCTCAGCATTCTTAATCATAAAATCCAGCAGCTTTTCATTTTGCTCCAATATGCTGAACTTCTTTTTAATGACTATCCACTCATAATAATTTTTCTTTGCATCGGCAATCAACTCGTTCAATGCGGCCTGTTTTTTTTCTTTTACTACGGATGACATGGTACTCATATAGTCGTATTCTGCTGCTTGTTTTTTTCTATTTGGAAACATTTGCTGTGCAGCAATTACATATTGGCCCATGCCTTCTTCACCCATATCATTTTTCCGTGTGTACTTTGGATTGTAAGG
>JANOFP010000193.1:0-8623 GCA_031413675.1 Bacteroidota bacterium | reverse complement strand
GTAAAAACATTGCAACAGGTACAGAGTATCTGATTTGCAACTAATCCATTCATTTTTTTTCACTTTTGTATTTTAAAACCACTCACTCAACATCTTCAAATCAAGATTACCTCCTGAGAAAATAACACCCACTCTTTTATCTTCAAATAAGGTTTTATTTTTTATCAATGCAGCTAATGGAACAACAGCACTTGGCTCAACAACAATCTTCATTCTTTCATAAACCAATTTAAGCGCAGCAATAATTTCTTCATCACTTACAGTCAGTACATCTTTCACATATTGCTTAATGATGGGAAACGTTTTATCGCCGAGTGTGGTAAGCAAACCATCAGCAATAGTTTTTACAAAAGTTGCTTTTTCTATTTTACCAGATGCAAAACTTAATACAGCATCGGCGGCTCCTTCTGGTTCTGCAGCATAAACAATTGTGGTCGGTGAAAAATAATGAGCACTTAATAAAGTTCCGCTTAATAAACCGCCGCCTCCAACCGGGGCAATAATAAAATCCAATGAAGGGATTTCTTCCATTAGTTCTTTAGCGCAGGTAGCTTGCCCGGTTATTACTTCGTAGTTATTATACGGATGAATAAATTCTGCACCGGTTTTGTCAACCACTTCCTGCAACTTTTTTTCCCTTGCCTGCTGGTTAGCTTCACAAAAAAATATTTCTGCACCATAATCTTTTACCGCATCCACTTTTACTTTTGGTGAATTGTCAGGCATAACAATAAATGCTTTTGTTCCTACTTCTCTTGCAGCAAACGCAATAGCCTGTGCATGGTTTCCGGATGAATGTGTAGCAATGCCACGTTCTTGTTTATCTTTTGATAAGGATAAAACTGCATTCATACCGCCACGTATTTTAAATGCACCTATTTTTTGAAAGTTCTCACATTTAAAAAAAACTTCAGCTCGGGTAATTGCATTGATTGTTTTAGATGTAAGAACCGGCGTATGATGAATAAATGATTTTATTCGTTCATGTGCATCAATGATATGTTTCGCTGTAATTTCCATTTGGGTTATTCTTTTAAAGCTGCTATGCAATCAATTTCAATTCCACAACCCCGGTTGAGTGTACCACACGGCACTACTACTCTTGCAGGGCGGTGATCTCCCATAATTTTTGCATACGTTTCATTGAACTTTGCCCAATTGCCAATATCAGCAATAAAAACACTCGTCTTAATAATATGTTTTAAATCGCTATTGCTTGATTTAAGAATTGTTTCTATATTTTTCATACAAAGCGTAGTTTGCTCTTCGATGGTTCCTAACTGTGCTTCACCATTTGCATCTAATGGTAACTGGCCGCTTACAAAAACGAACCCGTTGTAAATAACAGCAGGGGAGTAGTGGCCTTTGGGCTTTTGCATTTCCAGCGGATAGATTGATTTTATTTCCATAAAAAATAGTTTGAACCACATAGGCACATAATGCACATAGAAATGTTTTTTAAATTTCTAAGTGAAACTCTATGTTTCTATATGACTATGTGGTTCCATTTGAAATTATTAAAATTTTATTTACCTGAAATCCATTTTAAACAAACGGGGCTTGGAATATTTATTTTTTTACCAGTAGCTGTTAACAATCCGGTGTTTTTATTTCTTTTAAAAACTACAATGTCATCTGAATTCTGATTTGCTACTAATAAAAAATTACCAGTTGGATCAAGATTAAAATTGCGTGGCGTTTTACCAAGTGTTGTTTGATGATCAATCCACGTTAGGAGGCCGGTGGAAGAATTTATTTTAAAAATTCCAATTGTATTGCTTTCACCACGGTTCGACACATAAAGAAATTTGCCATCAGTAGAAACATGAATATCGGCACTACCGATGGCGCCATCAAAATCTCTTGGCAATGCAGAAATATTTTGTATGGATTCAAGACTTCCATCTTTATAAATTTGAAAAACAGAAACCGTTCCGGTTAGCTCTTCTACCAGGTAAGCATATTTATTATTTGGATGAAAATCAAAATGCCGGGGACCTGTTCCGGGTTCTGTCATTACAAATGGCATCGGAGCAACGGTAAGCAATCCGGTTTTGTTATTAAATTTATACATCATCAATTTATCTATTCCTAAATCTGGAACATACAAGGTTTTATTGTCTTTACTTAAAACGGTTGCATGTACATGTGCATCATCCTGCCTGCCTTCTACTACTCCATGACCTTCATGTTGTATAATCTGAAATGCTGTATCAAGGCCTCCATTTGCTTTTACTGGCAATACTGAAAGTGAACCGCTGCTGTAATTTCCAGCGAGAACCCATTTACCTGTTTTATCTATTGTAACATAACAAGGGTGCTTACCACCTGATTCTTGTTTATTGATGTAGGTAAGTTTTCCATTTATTTTATTAAATGCGTATGCCGCTATATGGCCTGTAACTGTAAATCGTGTGCTATCTGCATTTTCATTTACGGCATACACAAATTTCTGATTCGGAGATACTGTAAGAAAAGATGGATTCGATGCTATAGTACTACTGATAAATTTCGTTTCACCAGTCTGTGAATTAAATTTATAAACATAAAGACCTTCGCTTTTGCCGGAAGTGTATGTTCCGATAAGCAAATAATTTTCCTGAGAAAAACTACTAAGTGCAATGGAGGAAAAAAGGAAGGTAATTATTTTTTTCATGGCTCAATTTACAAAGCCCGTTCGATTTTAACCATTTAATTTTTTAAGCGAAGATGTAATCAAACTAAAGATTTCTTCATCACTTAATTCCTGCGGAATAAATGTTGAACCAATTACTTTTTCGTACAATTCAATATATCTTTTGCTGATGATATCAATCCATTCGTCCGTCATTTCCGGAACGGTCTGTCCTTCTTTACCCATAAAATTATTTGCAATCAACCATTCTCTTACAAATTCTTTGCTCAATTGTTTTTGTCTTTCGCCGCTTGCCTGTCTTTCTTCAAAGCCATCTGCATAAAAATACCGGGAACTGTCGGGGGTATGAATTTCGTCCATCAGAAAAATGATTTCTCCTATTTTTCCAAATTCATATTTAGTATCAGCAAGAATTAAACCCTGCTTTGCGGCTATTTGCTTTCCTCTTTCAAATAACTGAAGTGCATATTGAGAAAGTTTTTTCCATTCAGTTTTTGATGCGAGGCTTTTTGCAATTATTTCCTCAGCTGAAATATCTTCATCATGTCCTTCTTCTGCTTTTGTTGATGGAGTAATAATAGGAGTGGGGAACAAATCATTTTCTTTTAGACCATCCTGCATCACAGCACCACATAAAATTCTTTTGCCTGAATTATAAGTACGCCATGCATGTCCGGTAAGTGTACCTCTTACCACCATTTCAATTTTAAAGGGGATACATTTTTTGCCAATAGAAACATTGGGTGCAGGAACAGCGGCAAGCCAGTTTGGACAAATATCTTTTGTGGCATTCAGCATGTAAGCAGCAATTTGGTTTAACACCTGGCCTTTGAAAGGAATTGGCCGGGGAAGTACAACATCAAATGCAGAAATACGATTGCTTGCCACCATCACGAGCCAATCACTATCTATTGTATAAACATCTCTTACTTTGCCTTTATAAAATTTTGTTTGTCCCGGAAATGAAAATTGTGTCATAATCGAAATTAATTGTGAAGCAATGAACCGCCAATCTCAACAGGTTCAAGATTTCAACAAGTTGTTCTTTAGGCCTAAAAATTAAATTTTTGCAGTAGATTTACAATGCTTATTTTTCCGTTCAAATCTATCCCGCTTTTGGGGGACAAAAACTAAAACTTACGATTATGAGAAAAAGCTACTGCTTTTTAGCTGCCTTTATTATGGCTACCCTTTTTTCTTTTTCAGCCAATGCACAATCAGTAACAATTACTGGTAATGTAAAAAACAACAGTTCCAAAGAAAATGTTCCTGCTGTTTCAGTAGTTGTAAAAGGATCCAGTTCGGGTACCTATACTAACTCAAACGGAAACTTCAGTATCCGGGTTGCAAAACTGCCGGTTACATTAGTAATTACTTCGGTGGGTTATGAACCCAAAGAAGTGATGGTGAATGATGCTTCAGAATTAAAAATTGATTTCACTCCTATTACTACACTTGGAGGAGATATTGTAATTGCCGCATCCCGTGCTCCTCAAAGAGTACTGGAAGCTCCGGTAACAATTGAGAGATTGGGTAGTGCCGGTATTCGGAATATGGCAGCCCCAAGTTATTATGAAGCATTAGCCAACCTGAAAGGTGTGGATATGCACACTGCAAGTTTAACCTTCCGCACGGTAACTACCCGTGGTTTTGTAAGCAGTGGTAATACACGGTTAAATCAATTAGTAGATGGAATGGACAATCAGGCGCCTGGTTTAAATTTTTCCGTTAGTTCTATTGTAGGCTTAACAGAAATGGATGTTGATAATGTAGAATTATTGTCCGGTGCATCATCAGCTTTATACGGTTCTGGTGGTATAAATGGTACGTTGCTTATTAACAGTAAAAATCCATTCAAGTATCAGGGATTAAGTTTTAATGTTAAGCAGGGTATTATGCATACCGATGGACTACAACGCAGCCCTGCACCTTATTATAACTGGTCATTCCGTTATGCAAAAGCAATCAATAACAAATTTGCATTTAAATTTAGTGTTGAAATGGCGAAAGGAAGCGATTGGCAAGCTGATGACTACCGGAATAAAGCACAAACAGGAATATTAAGTACAGTAATAGGTGGCAACCGAAACAGTGATCCAAATTTTAATGGTATAAATATATATGGTGATGAAACAAGCCGTAGTATGGATGGTTTTGCATTTTTTGTGCAAGATCAAACCAGGAGGACTATATTGAACAATACCGGAGGACTTTTTGATGTAGTTAGTTATTCAAATTTGTTCTGGGCAGGTGCAGGCAATCCGGTTTATCCAACTACTGGACAGCGGGATGCCTGGGGTACATCTATTTACAATCTTATTTTTGCCGCATTAGGCGGAGCCGCTAATCCACAAGCTGCCCCAAGTGCAACAGCAATCCAGAATGCTTCGCTGCAGATGTTCCCTTTTTATAATGGCTTAAAGAATAATTATTTTAAAGGTGCCAGTGTTTCCAGAACCGGTTATAATGAAAAAGATTTAGTGGATTATAATTCATTAAATGTAAAAATGAATGCGGGTTTTCATTGGAAAATAACAGATAAGATCGAAGCATCAATCAATACGTATATTGGAACGGGTACTACTGTTTATACGGGTGCTAACCGCTATTCACTAAAAGGGTTTAAAATTGGACAACATAAATTAGAAGTTAAAGCAAAGAACTGGATGGTTCGTGGATATACAACCCAGGAAAATTCTGGCGATTCATATATTGGAGATGCTGTAGGCGCATATTTGAATGAAGT
The DNA here is from genome assembly GCA_031413675.1 of Bacteroidota bacterium. Taxonomy (GTDB): domain Bacteria; phylum Bacteroidota; class Bacteroidia; order Chitinophagales; family Chitinophagaceae; genus VBAR01. The sequence goes on along the minus strand of JANOFP010000193.1, from coordinate 3,242 downwards.
AGCTCGTCCTAGTTCAGTTTGGTTCCCAACTTATATAGGTACATTTTCTGAAGTCAAACGTAATATAGGTTTGGGCACACCGGGTGTACCAAATTTATCTGATATTTCACTTCATAATACATTAAGAGATATTTTAGATAATAGTCCAGTTAACCCATTCGCTGGTAACGCACCAATAGCTGGTTCTACCCGATTCATACCAGGTACTGCTCAGTTTAATGCTGCATCAAATGCAATAAAAACTACTCCTATCAATAAACCCGGTGGTTCTAAATTTTTAGATAAGTCTTCTCTTTGGGCTTCTGAGTTTCAGTTAAACGTTTCTGACGCTGGTCATTTTTCTGACAAAGTAGAAATAATAGTTGGAGGTGGTTGGAAACAGTGGGTATTGAAATCTCAGGGAACAATTTTCGCTGATACAGCAGGTGCAATAACAGTTTCTGAAACGGGAGGATATATCCAATTGAAGAAAAAACTTTTTAATGATGCACTTACACTCACCGGAGCTTTGCGATATGATGTACAATCAAATTTTGATGGCCGATGGACACCAAGAGTTGCTGCAGTAATAAAAGTAGCAAAAGAAAATTTTCTCCGGTTATCCTATCAAACAGCTTATCGTTTCCCATCTAATCAAAATCAATATATCAATCTTGCTTTGGGTGGTGGTGCTGGTGGTTTCCTTATTGGTTCATTACCTGAGTTTCAATCGTTATATAAACTAAATTCAACCCGGCCAGGCTATAAAGCCAGTTCCGTTTTTAATACAAGAGGAACTGGATATAGAAATGGCACTATTGCCGATTCAAACAGGCTTGTACAAGCTGTTTTCAAACCCTTGACTCCCGAAACAGTAGGTTCTTATGAAATTGGTTACAGAGGTGTTCTTGGTAAGAAATTCCTTATAGATGTTTATGGTTATCAGAGCAGGTACAAAAATTTTATCTTGTCAACAGCAGTTGTACAATCAATTAATGGGAATAAATGGGAAACCTATTCACCCGATGCCAGTAGAGCTATTTCATACAACCAAAACTCTGATCAAATTGTAAAAACTACCGGATGGGGAATTGGAATTGAGTACCAGCTTATCAAAAAATATTTCTTATTTGGAAATGTTTTTTCTGACAAAATAAGTGGAGGACTTCCTATAAGTGATCCAAATTATGAGCCAACATTTTTCAATGCACCAAAATATCGTTACAATATTGGATTAAGAAATGAAAATGTATGTCATAATGTTGGATTTAATGTTGTAATGAAATGGCAGGATAATAATTTTTATGAAGGTACATTTGTTACCGGTACACTTCCTTATTTCACATGGGTAGATGCTCAGATAAGTTGGAAAATGCCAAATACGAAATCTGTATTTAAAGTGGGCGGTACCAACATCGGAAACAATTATGCCCGTACCGGTTTTGGTAGCCCTGCAGTAGGTGGATTGTATTATATCAGTTATGGGTATAATCTTTATTAAGAATTAATATAAACTAGCTTTAATAAAATGAAGCCTCACGATTTATCGGGGGGCTTTGTTTATTAAACACTCTGTTGTTTAAATGAAGAATTGGGTATTTGGAATAAGTAAATGAAGATGGTCAGACAAAAAAATGATTTTCAAATCAAGAAGCTTTCTAAATTTAATTATAGAAATGTTATATCGCCTTTACTTAGTGCTCTCTGCGTATTACTATGCGTCCTTTGCGGTTAAAAAATATAACAAAACCGCAAAGAACATGAAGAAAATACAGCGTAAGGACACAAAGGATATTTCAAATCACGTTTTTAGACAGGTTTTAAGGGATAAAAAATTATTCATAAAACTTTCTAAGTATTATCTCCCATCATACCAATTTCGTCACAGTCTTTCCAATCATTTTTCCATTGTGATAAATTTGTAAAATATAATTTCCTTTTACATAGCCCGGTGCATTCAGTGAAAATATTACCTGGTAAGGCTCGTCTTTAGTGTATGCAAATCTCGTTTTTCTTGTATATTTTTTTCTTCCTTCATTTTTGGTTTCAAAACTACCGGAATCCCATGCACTGAATTCAAGCACCTCGTTGTTGGGGTCAGTGAGTACTATTATAACTTCACTGTTTTCATAACTGTTTATATTGTTTTGCAACAAGCAGGAGATAACAAATTTTTCAGCCTTCTTTGCCTGCCGGGTTTCTATTTCTTTATTTGCTTTAGTTTGTACAGCAATCAGTTTTATTTCACTTGCAAAAAAAGTTCCTGCTTCAGAAAGTTTTTCATTCAGCGATTTATTTTCCTGGTCCAATCTGGAATTGTTTTGAGTAAGGCTCGTAACCTTTGTATTTAAGAGTTCAAAATCAGTACTTATTTGTTTCTTTTCTTCCTCAATTGTTTTATTCTGGTTCTGTAATTCTTCAATCTTTGTTCTCAGCTCAGTAGTTAATAACCGGGCCCTGCTTAAATCAGTTTTATTTAGATCGGTTTTTTTAAGAATACCACTGATTTCAAATTTCAATCTGTTTATTTCAGAAAGCTTACTGTTCAATTGTACGCCTAATTGTCCGGCATTATTTTTTACCGAATCAAGTTTCGTATCTAAATTATTGATGGTAGAAGTATAAATTTTATTCAGGCTATCACCAATTCCCTGCGCAATAGCAGCCGAATCTTTAATAAAAACTTCATGACGTAGATTGCTGTATTGGGTTTTATCGACCAGATGATAAACCCAGGTGGCAATCATTCCAACAGAGAGGAGACCTAACATGAGATTTCGGCTGTCTTTCATATTTGCAAACTAAAGATTCTCTGATTCAACTGGACGAAAAGAATTTCACATTGTGGAAAACCCTGTAAATCAGTTAAAAAATATTTTACCCTTGCTCAGGTATTAAGGTTTATGGAAAAATAAAATATTTACTTAATCGTACATATCCCATTGATATTTTCTGAATAGTGTTGTTCCTTTGTTGTATCAAATTATCCTGCTTAATTCTCCACTATCCTTTATAAGTTTTTATTCTCCAATATTCGAAGCACATAATCTTCATTATCCTTTTCACGAACGCCATTAATTATCCAACATTCATATAGAAGGCCCATTAAACCTTTTATCATGGCCAAGCGTAACCTATTTCTTAAAAGAAAATTATTTGCTGTATTATTTACTTTTTTTGTAAGTAATAATACAACTGCTCAGGATATACCCGGTGTTTCAGCTAATATTCAAACAGCACCTGCCGGATCATTTGTGATAGCG
>JANOFP010000192.1:0-2234 GCA_031413675.1 Bacteroidota bacterium | reverse complement strand
GCAGAACCTTTGAGTTCCTCAGGATTAATTCCAAGCTCTTCTTTAATAAGAACCTCATGTGCAAGAGCAGGGTCACTCATTATTTTTTCTGCCATCGTTTTTGCCTGCTCTTCAGGAATTCCTTGAGCGATATAAATAAGTTGCAGTTCTTTAATTTCAGTTTCTGGATGATTTTCTATTTCCTCCATCTCCAGTTTCATTTGACGTTCATAAAGCTCCTGCGAACTTTTTACAGAAATCCATTCACCCAATGCCATTGATAATGCACCGGCCATTAATCCCGCCATTCCGGCAACTAATACACCTTGTTCTCCATTGGTAGCACCAGCTACACCCATCACTAAACTCATATTTGAAACCAATCCATCATTTGCTCCCAGTACAGCTGCTCTTAGTGCATTGCCCCCAACCGTTTTATGTCTTCTTCCTTCGAGCTTTGATAATTTTTCACCCGATATTTTGCTTTGTGTAGAAATTAAATTTTCTAAAATTTTTACATGATTTGTTTCATGACCACTCAACGGAATATTTTGTTTTACTTTATCACTTGATTGTTTTACTGCAAGTGCTTTTTCGGTTTCCACTAATGAACTGACAACATATTCATATCCAAAAATTTTACCAATACGGTTAAGTACCCTTGCCCGCCAGGAAGCTTGTGGCAATTCAATTACAATTCCTTTTTCTTTATAGCTTTTTACCATTGCATCGGCATGACTGATTTCAATGGCAGCCAGTTCATGATAAAGTTTTGCAACAGCCGTATTATTTTCGGCTTCAGCAAGTTTTGTATAGAGATAGGAAGCATCTATTTCTGTTTGCAGGCTATCCGATTGAATTTTATTGTTCATTGGTAAAAATTATTTATTAAAAATAAGACGATATAAAAGGATAAGGACTGCAAAAATAAAGATGCTTGTATAAATCAGCTTGTTATACTTTGCCAGCCAATTGGGCAAATAAATATCAAAATTATCCTTTGTTGATGAGGAGTATTTTCTTGCAATTAAGGTAACCGGGCATAATCTTTTAAACACAAGCAATACGAATCCTTCGAGAATTACGAGCCCAATGCAAATCCAGACCCATTTATCAATTTTATTTATAAGCACAGCATACAATAAATAGAAAATTACAACATTAAAGAATAGCCATATAATTGTATGTATTGTTTTAATGATAGTAAGTGGTTTCAAGATGCATTTATTTTCTATAATTTTCTTTTATATAACCCGGTTAATTCACCAAAGCCAATTATATGTTCACTCATTGCTTTTTCCAGATCTGTTTTTTTTGTATTTGATGGTAAATTCAAAATAGTATCCAATGCGTAAATTTTTAAAAAATAATGATGTTTGCCGGAAGGAGGACATGGCCCACAATAGTGCCGTTGATTAAAATCGTTAATCCCTTCAATACCGGTTCTATGATTTTCTTTTATATGATGAGTGACCGGAATGTTCCAGACAAGCCAATGCACCCATGTGCCATTCAGCGTATCCGGGTCAGCAATTATAAGAGCAAGGCTTTTAGCTTCTTTAGGAATCTTTTTTAAAGCTATTGGTGGATTGATATTATTTCCATCACATGTATATTTTGAAGGAATCATTTCTCCATCTTTGAAGGCAGTGCTGGTGATAGCTATCGTTTTATAATCAACCGCTTTTTCAATATGTTTCATAGTATTTTATTATTAATAATAATCAGGGTCTTTCACCGGGTGGCGGAATTTCCTCAGGTGGGTTTTCAAAAGGATTATCATCAGGAATAATATCAGGTAATTCTTCTGGCGGAATTTCAGGTTCCGGAAACTGATCGGGTTCTAGTTCAGGACGTTTCCCTGAATATGGAATTTCAGACGGTTTAACGGGTTGTTTTTTCTTTGCCATACGATTTAGATTTCAAATAAAAAAAATTACCACGCTAATCAAAATGAATTCATATTATTTGAATTTCCAATGAGCACTGTCAGATTTTTTTGTGATGTTAATCAGTAATTATTGCGATTAATGAATTTAACTTCAATCCACTAAAATCGATGAATTATGAAAGAGAATACCAATCAGGCAATTGGAACATTGCATAACCTGCTCGATTATGATGCAGCTAAATTCAGTAGTGCCGAGGTACAGTTGAAAAATATACTGCGTGAATGGATATTCAAATCCAGTTCCTTAAAGTTAAAGGAAGCTTTACTTCGCTACCAGGGTTATGTAGAGCGGCATATAGAAAAA
>JANOFP010000191.1:0-2797 GCA_031413675.1 Bacteroidota bacterium | reverse complement strand
AAACCAAGACCTGAAGGACCGGCGCCACAGGCAAATAATTAATATTCCAAACCCCGACGATTCTGCCGGGGTTTGTTTTTTATGAACTAAGCTGTCCGGACGTCCTGGACTACTATTAAACTTCCGTTCCCGTACGTACGGGACACTTGTGCAATTAGAATTCTATTCGACATTTTAGAGACCTTTACGTTCTTTGCGAAAACTTTGCTTCTTTGCGTGAAATAAATTATGAGCAACTATATTCAAATACAATTTCAAAATATATCAACAGAGCAATCCGAAATGCTGATTGCAGAATTGTCACTACAAAACTTTGAAGGCTTTGAAGAATTGGAAACTTCCTTAAAGGCATTTGTGCCTGAAAAAAAATTTGATGAAACAGTTTTGAATGAAATCGCATCACAACATAATCTGACCTTTCAAAAATCAATTATTGAAGAAACAAATTGGAATCAGGTTTGGGAATCAAATTTTCCACCCGTGATAGTTGATGACTTTGTTTCCATACGTGCCGAATTTCATGAACCAATTAAAAACCTGGAGCATGAAATCATCATCACACCTAAAATGAGTTTTGGTACAGGCCATCATGCCACTACGTATATGATGCTGCAACAAATGCGTAGCATCGATTTTAATAAAAAATCCGTTTTTGATTTTGGAACCGGCACGGGAGTATTAGCTATACTCGCAGAAACATTGGGTGCATTAAAAATTTTGGCAACAGATATTGATGAATGGAGTATAAATAATGCCACTGAAAATATTGATAGAAATAATTGTTCTAAAATTGAAATCTATCACTCATCAACTGTACCCACAGCAACTCAATTTGATATAATACTCGCAAACATTAATAAGAATGTGATTCTGGAAAATCTTTCTGTATTGAATGATCAATTAAAGCCGAATGGCACATTATTGTTGAGTGGATTGTTAATTGATGATAAAGACGATATATTAAATGTTGCATCAAGTTTAGATTTGAAAGTTTTCAACACAATTGAACGTAATAAATGGTTAAGCATCAGACTTCAAAATTAATTAATGATTAATATCCGGTTAATTTAAGATTACCCTTAATTCATTTTACCGTAAATTTGTCTTCATCAGCAGAACAGAAGTTTAATGAACGAACTCTTATTAATAATCCTTGCATATCTTATTGGCAGCATTCCCTCAGCAGTTTGGGTTAGTCGTCATTTTTTTGAGATAGACATTAGAGACTATGGCAGCGGCAATGCAGGTGCAACAAATGTTTTTCGTGTATTAGGACCCAGATGGGGTACCTGGGTTATGATTGCTGACATGTTAAAAGGATTTATTTCTGTAAAACTTGCTTTTCTTCTTCCTCAATATTTCGATTCAGAAACTCAATTACAAAACCTGCAATTAGGCTTAGGTATGGCAGCAGTATTGGGTCATATTTTTCCTATATGGGCAGATTTTAAAGGTGGCAAAGGGGTGGCAACTTTATTTGGAATCGTACTTGGCATTTCACCCTGGACAGCGATTTCATGTGTTGGCATTTTTGGTGTTGTCTTATATCTCACAAGGTTTGTTTCACTCAGTTCTATATTAGCAAGTGTAGCATTTCCAATTTTTATTTTGGTCATCTTCAATGTGGATAATCCAACGTACCGAATTTTTGCAGTAGCAATTGCATTATTAGTTTTATTAACCCATCAGAAAAATATCGGGAGAATCTTAAAAGGTGTCGAAAGTAAAGTGCCAATATTAAAACACCGCGACCGGCGCCGGCAAAAAAGAAAAAACCAACAATCGGGATAGTGTTTTCCTACCTAAATAGTTAGACTTTTTATAGAGTCATTAAAAAAATAATAACTCTCTGCTGTTAAATTTTTATCAAAGGTTTCTGTTTGGTATAATCATTGACTTCTTAGCGTAAACACATCAAAATGATCAAGAAAATTTTATTTTTTGCAATAACCTCATTAACCATTCTTGCTTGTTCTAAAAATGCAGTAACCGGCCGTAAGCAATTTAAGTTTGCCCCTGAAACTGAATTGCAAAAAATGGCCACAACACAATACCAGCAATTTCTTTCCAGTAATAAAGTTTTAAGCAATACAGTAAATAAAGATGCTGAAATGGTAAAAAGGGTAGGGCAGCGTATTGCAAATGCAGTTACTGCTTACTATACGGAAATTGGTAAACAGGATTTACTTGATGGCTTTAAATGGGAATATAATCTGGTTGAAGATAAAGCAGTGAATGCATGGTGTATGCCGGGTGGTAAAATTGTTGTTTACACAGGACTTTTACCAATTACCCGAAATGAAGCTGCATTAGCCGTTGTTATGGGACATGAAGTATCTCATGCTATCTTTCAACATGGTAATGAAAGAATAAGTCAGGGTCTAATTCAATCGTTAGGTGGCGTAGCATTACAAGTAGCAGTGGCAAACAAACCCACCGAAACACAAAATCTTTTTCTTGGAGCATATGGTGCCGGAACAGCTGTTGGAGTTATGCTTCCTTTTTCCCGAAAGCATGAATTAGAAGCTGATCGATTTGGAATTCGTTGGGCCGCAATGGCGGGTTACAATCCTAAGGAATCAATAGCACTTTGGGAAAGAATGGAGAATGCTTCACAAAATGGGCAGAAGCCACCCGAGTTTTTAAGCACACATCCGGCCGAAGGACATCGGATTGAAGAATTAAAAAAATATATGGATGAGGCTATGAAATATTATAAACCGATTGGAACTGTAAAATAATTTGAAATAAGTAGCAAAAAAACCGCTTTTTCAATCAAAAGGGGTTTTTTATTTTT
>JANOFP010000190.1:0-5932 GCA_031413675.1 Bacteroidota bacterium | reverse complement strand
TAATACCAACCTGCCAACTGGTGAAACTAGTTTATCTGCTATGAAACCCTATCTTTCTGTAAGTACCGGGCTACTATACAGTATTAGTTCCGCTACCAGCAGTTTAGATATTGGTGTTGCAGCTTTTCATGTAAACAGGCCCAAACAAACTTTTTTAAAAGATGAACGGCAATTTCTCCCAATCAGAAAAGTGGCACACGCAAATTTTGACACCTACGTTTCTGAAAGTATAGTCTTAAATATCAATACGATTTACCAGGAGCAATTAACTGCATCGTACTATTCTTTTGGAGCAGCCCTTGGCTATATATTACCCAATGACCCTGATTTAATGCTTAGCGGAGGTTTATGGTACTGGTCAAAAAATGCTGTGATCCCATACATTGGTTTTGCCTATAAAGATTTCCAGGTTGGGCTGAGTTATGATGCCACCACATCAAAACTTAATGCAGCAACTAATAAACCTAACACGTATGAACTTTCTTTAATTATAAGGGGGAGAAATAAACCATCTTTGGTAATTCCATGTCCGTGGAAATAATTTTTATTCAATAGAAGAATTTAGTAAAATATACAAGAATGAACAGAAGTGGATACTTACTTAAAATTGAAAATTAAAATTAGATAAAATCAAAAACTAGATTCAGCTAAACTTTTTTTTAGTCAAAAAAAATCCGCTATAATGCGGAGGTTTTTGTAGCCCGTACGAGATTCGAACTCGTATCACCACCGTGAAAGGGTGGTGTCCTAACCCTTAGACGAACGGGCCTTCTTTTAAAGGACGGCAAAGATAGGGTTGAGATGTTTTTTAGCCAAACTTATTTAAAAAATAACCCCTGATCCACTCAGAGGTTATTCATCATCCAGATCCGTCCAATCTTAAAATCAATTTTTGGCTAAATCTGCTTTTTTGAAAATAGTTTTTACAAGATTTTGAACTTCTTTTGAAGTCAGGTTTTTATTATTCACTTCCTCTTTACTCCAACCCTGCCATATCATTTTATCTGTTTTTGCCTCAATCATCGTGATAGTTACAGTTCCTTCACGTATTCTTTGCTCATCACTTTCATAACCTAAAAATTGAGAAGGGTAATAAACAGATGTATAACGGCGGGTATATGGGTTGTAAATTAATCTGGAGTATGGTCTTGAATAAACCGGATTGCTTTGTTCCTTTACTGATTTTTCAACCAGCACATCGTATTCTAGCAAAATATCAGGTTTAGTTTTAGATTCAGACCAACCAGCTTTCAGTAATTCCTGGTTTACCGCAATGCGGATTTTATTTTTCAGTAAATCATTAACCTTATCCTCATTGCTATTCCAGGTAAACGTCTTGTAATGGTTAAAATTAAAATTGTCGTCTTTTTCTATATGCGCCGTGGATGCACAACTGCTTAGCAGTAAGATAACACTTAACAATCCAACCCACGATTTTAATTGTTTTTTCATGGTATATTTTTTAGTTCATATATATAAACGTAAAAAAATGTTCTGTGTTTACTAAGAAGATGTGAAAAAAATATTTCAGGCATTAAAAAATCAATTAACTTTAAAAAAGCAATCTAATTTCAACTACTTTTTCAAAACCTGTGATTTGAAACAAAGCAGTCCTGAATTTTATCTTTAAAAAAAAGTTATGCCAAAATTTGTAATTGAGCGGGAAATTTCCGGAGCCGGAAAATTGACTTCAGAACAATTAAAAGGGATTTCGCAAACATCCTGCGGAGTTTTAAACTCAATGGGCCCGCAGATTCAATGGGTTCATAGTTATGTAACTGCCGATAAAATTTATTGCATTTACAATGCACCAAATGAAGAAATGGTGAGAGAACATGCGCAAAAGGGAGGATTCCCTGCAAACTCGGTTGCAAAGGTTTCAGTTATTATTGATCCGACAACTGCCGAATAAAACAGTTAATCAACTTAACCCAACTTCGCTATGCATTTCAGGGATAGCAACGCTATTATATCCTTTCTTGATTAAACGTTGCTGAAAATCCTGTTGCACTTCATATTCTCCATGTACCAAAAAAATGGTTTTAACTTGTTGCTTATCCTGACAAGCGAGCCACTGACTCAGATCTTCATAATCGCCATGAGCACTCATACTTCTTATTGATCCGATCTCAGCATTTACCTGATGCTCTACACCATACAATTTTATTTCTTTATCACCATTCATTAACCGACCGCCTACCGAATGTGGTTCACAATACCCCGTCAATAAAATTGTATTCCGGCTGTTTTCAATCGTATTGCTGATATGATGTTTTACCCGGCCTGCATCTGCCATACCACTTGCAGAAATAATTACAAAGGGTCCATTTTGAAAGTTGAGCATCTTCGATTGTTCTACAGTCTTTATAAATTTTAATCCCTTGAATCCAAATGGATCGCTATCACTTTTTAAAATTTTCTGAATCGTTTTATTAAAATAATCCGGATAACGTTTTACAATTTCGGTGGCAGAAACGCTTAAAGGACTGTCAACATAATAATCAAGATCAGGCAATCTGTTTTCAAGTTCAAGTTGGTTGAGTGCATATAATAACTCCTGTGTACGGCCAACACTAAATGCCGGAACAATTAATTTTCCTTTTTTCTGAAGACATGCTTTTTCTATCCATCGCAGAAACTGGTCCGGTGTAGTTGTATTTACATCGTGCAAACTATTTCCATACGTGGATTCAAGAATAATATAATCTGCCTGCGGAAAATTTTCGGGAGATTTTAAAATTACATCCCGGTAACGGCCTACGTCGCCACTAAATGTAATTGTTGTTTGTTTCCCATTTTCATTTATCCTAAGATGAACGCATCCACTCCCAATGATATGTCCAGCATCCGTAAACATTGCCTGTACCCCATCTATCACATCAAACCAGGCAGCATATTCTTTTTCAACAAAATGTGTACTTGCAATTTTTGCATCTTGGCTTGTATAAAGTGGCTTTAAATAAGGCAATCCTTCTGCAGCACGTCTTTTGTTTTTATATTTTATATCGTCTTCCTGTATCTCTGCCGAATCTTCAAGTAATACAATTGAAAGATCCTTGGTTGCCGGGGTACAAAAAATATTTCCCCGAAAACCATCCTTTACCAATTTTGGAATTAACCCACTATGATCAATATGTGCATGCGAAAGAATCATTACATCTACCTGTGTTGCATCAAAACCTAATTCGCGGTTCATCATATCAGTTTCTTTGCCCATGCCCTGAAACATTCCGCAATCGAGTAAAATTTTCTTCCCGTTCTTTAAAGTCAATAAATGTTTTGACCCGGTTACAGTTCTTGCTGCGCCATGAAATGCTATTTTCATAATTCGTAAAGTTGAATAATTGAATTCGCTATTTTGTTTTTGCTTTGAAAGACCATGTAACAAAAAACTCTGCTACCACTTCTCCTTTTTGATTTACTCCGATCGATTTTGCTTTTACTATCCGCCCCTCTCCTGTTTTTATCGACTCTTCGACTGCATTGTTAAATAATTGACCATCCCTACATGTAAAAAATGTTTTATCAATTGCTTTTTTAAAATATTCTGATTCCACTTTTACCACCAACATACTTACCGGTGGATTTCTTTTATAAATATTTGCAAGTGCCAATGCCCCCGTACTCATTTCAGCAGCCATACTCAAACTTGCAAAGTAGGTACTTCGAAATGGATTTTGTGTAAGCCATTTAAATGGAACTGAAACAACACATTTTGTTTCATCAATCTCCCTTACCCTAACTCCCGAAAAAAAAGCTGCAGGTAGTTTTGAAAAAAGAAAAAACCGAAACTTGAATGGGTGTCTGACTATTTCAATAAAATCTGCTGTTGTATTGTCCATATTTATTGCTCTTTGTATTGTGAAGGTTCAAATGCATTTTGTTTCCAATTATTTAAAAAGCTCAAAATTTTTTCTGTATTGTAAGAGGTTTTACCATCTTCAAGAAACCATGAATCCTGTGTATGAATTAATTTCCCTTCCTCATTCAAAATCAGAAATACAGGAAAGCCAAACCGCTGCGGGTAATCAAACTTAGCTAATAATGCTGTGTTATAATTTTCCTTACTATAATTTAAATGATAGGTGACATAATCTGTTTTTATGAGTGAATCAATCTTTTTATCGGTAGTAACAAAATCATTAAATCTTGCACACCAGATACACCAATTACCACCAATTTGTATAAATACCTGTTTTCTTTCTGATTTTGCTTTTACAATTGCCTCTTCTATTTTCTGCATGGCATTTTCTTCGGGTTTGTACAAATTAAATTTCTTCATATCCTGCGAGAAACCTATAAGAACAAATAAAAAAGAAATAACTAATACAAATATCTTTTTCATTTTTATTTTTTAGTATTTATCAAAAGCAACGACACATGCAACAGCTTTGTTATCGTTAGCATTTACTTTAAAATAAATACGGCCATCATTGGTATTATTAAAATTTGCTGAACGTATCAAAATGCTGTTTAATGCCTCATTTACTTTACCAGCAAAATCGGCCTTTGTACTCCTGCTGATTGCATTGTTGAGTGAATTATAATCTAACGCTTCTTTGCTTACGATAAATGCAATAAAATCACGATTGCCGATTGTATCTGCTTCCAATGACTGAGATTTTGGAAACAACCGATATCCGGTGATACCACAATAGGGAGAATGCTTTGAAACCGTTTCACCGGTTTTCATATAAGGAAATAAAACATTACTGCTCCCATCTGTCTCCATGGCAAAAATATAAATATAGCATTCAGTTGCATTTTGAACCGACACTTTGAATCGGGTACCTTTTGCAATTGGAGTTATTGTTTGAAATAAATTAGCACCGACTGCTTGTAAAAAAATATTTTTATTCGTTTCATTATTTACCAAACCAATATTACATTCGAGTAGAATGTTTGCAACATTTGATCTTTTTGGTAACGGGTCAATTCCATACGCTTCACGTACAAACTCTTTAAAATCGCCATACCGTACCCAACCAATTCCATTCTTTCCCCATTGCGTGCCCCAACTATTCATTATTTGAAAAGCACCACCTTCTTTGCTATCATCATAACCTATTACACACATGGCATGCCCGCCAAAACCCTGTTGTGTCCTGTCCATACCTTGCGGATGCCAAACTTCCTGCCCTTGCATTTCCTGCATAAAACTGCCGCCTACCATCATACCAATTACAACGGGTGCATCTTTAGCTAAATGTTCTTTTACTGCACGAACACTTATTACAGCATTATCTCCGGTTGTTAACCGGGTAAACCCATGAATTTTATTTTGACTTCCTTTTGCTATATCGTTTCCATCGGGTTCCCGGTTGCAATCCTGATCATCATAAGGATACTGGCTTAATGGCACACCACCGGTTGTACTCATTGCTTCCATAGCCCTTTGTACATACGAGCCCTGACAATCATCTAAACGAATTTGATTGTATAAATAGGAAGGGCTGAAACGAATGGTATTTGGATCAGCATGTGTTGCTGCTGCGGTCAAAATAGTTTGTGCCGCATAAGCACTACTCCATGCCACACAACTTCCCTGCTTACCCTGATCACCTCTATCCGGCGCAAATTGCAAAAGTGAAATTGCTTCAGGTAATGGATTCTTTGCCGCATCATCTTCTAATCCTTCATACACAGAAGCTTTATTAAATTCATCGGGATTGAAATTATACCCGCTTTCCGAAAACTTAGAAATGATTTGTTGCACATTACATCCGCCACTTTTGCTCATTAAAAAATAAGCTCCCGCAACCAATGCGATTAATACAATTATTCCTTTGCCTTTAAATAAACCAAGCAGCATCGGCAACAGTTGCATTAAACCACCTCCGCCGCCACCTCCCGGAAAATTCGGTTTACGTCCACCTCCTTTATCATCATTAAAATTATTATCGTTGGGTTGATTGGGATCATCCGTCATTCT
>JANOFP010000189.1:0-7021 GCA_031413675.1 Bacteroidota bacterium | reverse complement strand
GGCTCCGCTTGCTTCTTGTATCATTTTAAAAATAACAGGCGGCTCAAATAAATTATCCTTTACCACTCTTACTTTTTCAGGAATATATTTCAAACTCTTCGTTTGCCCTCCGCCACTGCAATGAATCAAGCCATTCACAGTATCAAAATGATTTTCTAAAATATCTTTCATTATCGGAGCAAATGTTATTGTTGGGCTTAGAATTAATTTACCAACTTGAATTGAAAATTGATCATTTAACATTGAGCATTGAACATTATCGGAAAGTTTGTGCGAACCAATATATACTACGTCCTCATCCAGCGAATTGTCATACGACTCCTTAAAATGCTCAGCATAATATTTGCTCAGCATATCATGCCTTGCACTGGTAAGTCCATTGCTGGCTATACCGCTGTTATACTCATTTTCATAATTGCTTTTACCAAAACCTGCAAGACCAACAATCACATTGCCTGCTTTTATTTTTTCATTGGTAATTAATTTATTCTTCGGCCATCTTGCCGTCATTGTTCCATTTACGGCTATGGTACGCACTACATCACCCACGTCTGCGGTTTCGCCACCCATGAAAGTAATGTTCACTCCAAAAGTCTTCATTGTATCGAAAAATTCCTGAGTGCCTTCAATTACTTCTTGTAATACTTCAGCAGGTATTTTATTTTTATTCCGGTCAATCGTAGATGAAAAAATAAGCTTGTCATAAATACCAACGCAAAGCAAATCATCAAGATTCATAACCACTGCATCCTGGGCTATCCCTTTCCAAACTGAAACATCACCGGTTTCTTTCCAATATAAATATGCAAGAATAGATTTAGTACCGGCACCATCCGCATGCATTACATTTACACAATCTTCATCGCCACACAATACATCAGCATATATTTTGCAAAATGCATTTGGGTAAAGTCCTTTATCTAATTTTTGCGTAGCTGCATGCACTTCTTCTTTCTGGGCAGAAACGCCACGTTTACTGTAAAGACTCATAAATTCAATTATGCGGCAAATCTAATGATCAACTTTCAATGTTCAATGTTAGATTTGCACCTACAATTATGAAAATACATTTTGAAATAGACAATTTGCCCGAATTCAGAAATGCGGTTGTTACCATTGGTACGTTTGACGGGGTACATACCGGGCATCGTCAAATAATTGAAAAAATGAAAATGGAAGCGGCTGTTGTAAATGGTGAAACGGTTATTATCACATTTCATCCGCATCCGCGAAAAATAGTTTCTTCCGTTTTTACCGGTGTGCGGCTTATCAACACATTGGAAGAAAGAATTGAATTGCTGAATGAATTAAATATCGATCATGTGGTAGTGGTGCCATTTACTGAAGTTTTCGCCAATCAACCAGCTGAAGATTATATTAAAAACTTTTTAGTAGAGAAATTTCATCCACATACGGTGATTATAGGATATGATCATCGGTTTGGCCGGGAACGAAAAGGCGATTACCTGCTATTAGAAGAAAAAGCTCCTGTATATAATTACCAGATAAAAGAAATTCCGAAACATGTATTGGATGAAATATCGATCAGCAGTACAAAAATCCGGGAGGCAGTATTAAATGGTAAAATAGAAATTGCGGATACCTTATTAGGATACAATTTCTTTTTTAGCGGCACCGTAGTGCATGGCAATAAACTTGGCAGAAAGTTAGGTTACCCAACAGCTAATCTAAAAATAGAAAATGAAGAAAAAATAGTGCCGGGAAATGGTATTTATGCAGTGTATGCTGAAATAAGTAGCGATATCCAAAAAGTAAGTGGGGAGAAAGCGGAATCTTTAAAATTTCAGACTTCATCTTTCTCACTACCATCCACTCACCACACACTGCTTAAAGGTATGATGAGCATTGGCTTTCGCCCAACAGTGGATGGAAAGAAAAGAGTTATCGAAGTAAATCTTTTTGATTTTGATAAAGAAATTTATGACCAGACTTTGAAAGTTTATGTAAAAAAATATTTACGGGAAGAAGTCAAGTTCAATTCGCTTGAAGATTTAGTAAAACAGATCGACCAGGATAAAATAAATTCGCAGAACGTTTTGTAATTCAATTTTGCAAAAAAAATCAACTTTATTCTCTGTTTTTTTAAACCTCCTTATTTTTTAATATTCAATTTTGTATTCAAAGTTTTTCGGGTTGGTATAAATATCAGAAACAGGACTGCTGATTGTTACTGATTTTTTATCATCACTCAATTTTACATTTTTTCCTTCCACTTTTTTTGCCGGCCTTGGCAATGCAAATTTTGTAACTACGGTAATTTTTTCAAGTATATCACCTCCACCAGGAGCCATATCACCCATTTGCTTAAAACTATTGAGCCCTTCATCTTTACTGAGTTCTTTATACTTTTCCTCATCCAATTTTTTTGACAATTTCCCATTCTCCCATTTGGTAATAAAATAATCCTTTGTCATATCTCCCAAACTATTTTTTCCACCACCCATTCCTTCCATACCCATTTCTGCACCGGCACTACTATCGGGAGTTAAACCTTTCATTGTTTCACCCATGACGTTTACATTATCCCATTTTTGTAAAACAGCCATTATTTCATTAACCTCACCAGGATTTTTGAAAGGTGCTTTTAAAGTCATGAACATCACTCCTTCATCTGAATTCATTTTAATATTCCAGGTTGCATTGCGTAATAAATTTTTCTCGCTTTCAGTCAAACTCTTCGCTGTATCTAAAAACGATTTGTAAGAGATGATGGTATCCTTATTTATTTTTTCGCTTTTTCCACCACCCATCATAGCCATCATTCCCATTAACTCACTCATATCTGTTTTTATTTCCATCCTGCCACTACCATCCTCATTCAGGCTTATGCCTTCTTCTATTTCAAGACATCCTGAAACGAGTAACGATAGAGAAGCTAACAAAATCAAAAGAAATTTTTTCATATTAGAATTTTATCCGGTCAATGATGAAATACAATTGTTCTTTGTTGCATTTCTTAGTTTGGGCAGCAAAGAAAAGACATTTTAGTTCTGAATATTGTATGAAGTAAAATTAATTATAAAATCATCCAAGCATTTTCACCACTAGCTCTTTAAGCAATGCGGCATCACCAGTGCCTGTGTCTTTTATTCCAATGCTGCGTAAATTATATTGATGAAAAAGCAATAATGCCTTTTCCACACCTGTATAAGTATAAAGCTTTGCAGCTTTCATATAATCTTTTACAAAATAAGTATTCCGCATGCCCAATGCAGTTGCGATGGATTTTTCATCGTTGGTGTTCAATCCGAAAATAGTAAACAGTTTACTGAAATAAGAATACAAGGATGGAAGCACTAATTGTATAGGTGCTGCTTTCGGATTCGCTTCAAAGTATTGGATGATGCGCATTGCCTTCGATAGATCTTTCGCAGCCAATGCAGCCTGTAATTCAAACACATTAAACTCTTTACTTACTCCAATATATTTTTCAATATCCTCTTCAGTAATATTTTTTCTAGTCCCAAGATTGATCGTTAGCTTTTCTATCTCATTATTTATTCTCGATAAATCATTGCCGATATGATCTACTAACAACATGACCGCTTTATGAGAACTTGTAAATCCTTTTGACTGTAGTAACTCACTCGTCCACTCCGGCAGTTTATCATCGTACATTTTTTTTGTAGTTACTACCACTCCATGCTTTGCAAGCAGTTTTGCAAATTTGGTACGTCCATCTACTTTTTTGTCTTTGTACGATACCACAAGTATTGTTGATAATAAGGGTTGTTCGATATAAGCCTCTAATTTTTCCACCTCCCGCATTTGCTGACCTTCTTTTAAAATAACAACCTGCCGTTCTGCAAACATGGGGTATCGCCGGCATGCGTTAATAATATCGGCCCAGTTAGCATCTTTGCCATAAAAAACTGAAAGATTAAAACTTGCTTCACTTTCAGATAAAATGTGATGCTCGGCATAGTTTACGAGCTTGTCAATATAAAAATCTTCCTCACCTTCAAACCAATATACCGGCTTAAAGCTTTTCTTTTTCCAATCACCAATTATTTTATCTGCATCCATAAGCCGCTAAGTTATACCGAATCATCTTTCAAATAATTTCAAGATTACAATTCTTTAGCCCACCGGTATTCTACTGCCTATTAATGAGGAAAAAGGACAAAACAAACGGGTAAAACTGCCTTTGGAAATACAATAAGTCTTACCGTATTTTGCATCGTCAATTTTTTTTGCCTCCTTTTGGCACGGTTTTAGAAAATGGGTTGCGGGCAAATAAACACACTAAAAATCTTAAAATAAAACAATAAATCGTATGACAAACACTAATTATCCTTCGGCCACACCACAGAGCACACCACCACCACCGGTAAAAAGCAATAACAATAAAAATATTTTTATTGGTGCTTTGGCAGTGTTACTGATAGGTTCATGGGCTTATTTTCTGGTAAACCAAAGTAAACACAAAGAAGAAATACTGCAATCCAATACACAAGGCGTTGGATATATGACTCAGCGGGATTCATTAAAAGCCTTATACGATGATGCTGAAATCAGGCTGGATTCTATTACCGGTGTAAACAATACACTTTCCAATGATAAGTCAGCATTGCAAAATCAATTAAAAAAAGAAATTGATGCTAAGAAAGCTGAAATCAAAAGAATATTAAACGATAGAAATGCCACGAGGGCCGAGCTTACAAAAGCTAAAACAATGATTACTGAATTGAATGATCAGATTACAACATTGCAGACACAGGTAACTGAATTAACTGCTGCAAACCAGGAACTCAATACCGCAAATACTACTTTGAAAACTGAAAAGGCTGATCTGGAAACAAATCTAGCAACCACAAAAACTGAAAAAGTGGAATTGGAAAAAACAGTAGATGTTGGTTCTACATTTGCCGCATCAAATATCCAAATCACACCCGTGAATGAAAGAAAAAATGGTAAAGAAAAAAATACAACTACTTCAAAAAAAGTTGACAAACTTGTAGTATCATTTGATGTGGAAAACAGAATAACCAAAAGTGGACCTGCAGATTTATATATTATGGTTACTGCACCCGATGGTAAAGTAATTTCTGATCCTGCAACAGGCGGTGGCAATTTAACAACAAGACAGGATGGCGAAAAAACATTTACATCTAAAATAAATATTCAGTACGAGCAAGGAACCAGACGTAATGTACAATTACCAATCCGTCAAAATGATTTTCAAACCGGCGATTATAAAATTGAAGTGTATCAAAACGGATTTAAGATTGGTGAAGGAATAAGAAGCTTGAAAAAAGGTGGATTGTTTGGATAAAAAAAAATATCTATAAAATGAAAACCATCCCCTCGGTTACGAAGGGATGGTTTTTTATTTTATAAAAGAAATAAACCCAGAAGTCTAATTTTGCTAAAATAAAAATTATGAAAACTGTATTAACTGCTTTATTAATGATTGTAACAGTTCATTCCTTCGCTCAATTCCCAAAAATTGAACAAGGAAAATTAGTATTGGATAAAACAGTAAGTTTTAAAACAGGCAGCGCAGAATTAACGGACGAAGGAAAAGAAGCATTGATACAGTTAAAAGATTTTTTAACTGCGAAAGATTATATAACTACTCTTCGGGTAGAAGGTCATTCTGCAAATGACGGAACAGAAGAAATAAATCAATTGCTCACCGAAAAAAGGTCATTGGCTGTATGTAAATGGCTTATTGAAAATGGAATTGATTGCAAACGCTTAATTGCTGTTGGCTTTGGAAGTACTAAACCTATAGCAGATAATACTTCTCCAATGGGAAAAGCTGAAAACCGGAGAATGGAGTTTGTAATGGCAGCATTGCGTGGCAAAGAAATTGGTGGTATGCCGCTTGATGGCGGTGGTAAGGTGGCAGGCGATGTTTGTGTTAATTAAAAGAACTGTCTTTTCTTTATTCAATATTTTTTAAAAAAAAGAGAGTCCCGTAGAAACGGAACTCTGTTAATCGCTAACCAGCATTGCTGATTCTGAAAAAAATTTATACGGCAGTGGATTATATCTGAGATGCGGAACAATTAACATTACATAAAGCAGCAAGAAAATATTTTCGGCGTCAGTTATTTATTTACTCCTCCTGAATTATTATTTATATTTTTATAGCCTTGTTGTTTCTGAAAAACATATCAAACCAATCGCTGACTGATAAAGAATTGCTTATACAGTACAAAAGCAAGAATGACCTTGCCTTGCTTGGCGATTTGTATCAGCGATATATGGATTTAGTATATGGTGTTTGCCTGAAATACCTGAAGGACCCGGAAAAAGCAAAAGATAGTGTGATGGTGATTTTTGAAGAGCTGGTTACAAAATTGAAAAAGCATGAAGTGGAAAATTTTAAAAGCTGGCTATATCAGTTGGCAAAAAACCACTGCCTGATGCTACTCAGGTCTCCAAAAAATTTAAGAACGGTTGAAATTCCTCAGAGCCTTATGCAATCAGAAGAAAATGTGCATCTGAATGGTGAGCTGGAAAAAGAAGAAAATTTTAAAAAACTGGAATATTGTCTTGGCACTCTAACTGATGAACAAAGATTGGCTGTAAAATTGTTTTATTTAGATGGTAAATGCTATAATGAGATTAGTGAATCTACCGGCATGGAATGGAACAAAGTAAGAAGTCTTATTCAGAACGGAAGAAGGAATTTGAAGATTTGTATGGAGAGTAAAGTGAGTGTAGGGAATTAGGAATTGGGATGACCCATAATTGAAAAGTGATGACTTAAAAAAAAATAAATTTGTAAAAAAAGAAAGTGGAAGAAGGAAATAAGATAATACAATTTAATGCTGCCGACATTGAACGCTATCATAAAGGTTTGATGAATGCAGGGGAAATGCATGCCTTGGAAAAAGCGGCATTAGATGATCCATTTCTTGCCGATGCACTGGATGGTTATAATTTACCTGGCTTAAATATAACTGCAGATTCAAATGAACTAAATAACAGATTAAATGAAAGAACGGGTCAGGTGAAAATAATGGCATCGAATAAAAAATCTCCATTC
>JANOFP010000188.1:0-4496 GCA_031413675.1 Bacteroidota bacterium | reverse complement strand
TGGAGTCAATACACTCTCCGGATGAAACTGCACACCTTGTACATCAAATTTTTTATGCTGCAAACCCATAATCATTCCAGTATCATCTTCGGCCGTTATTTCCAAATCGTCCGGAAAATTTTCTCTTGAAACGACCCAACTATGATAACGACCCACTTCAATCGTTTCAGGAAGACCCTCAAACAATCTACATTTTGAAATTTGCAATTTGCAATCAGTTGCTACTCCATGATAAACAGTACTTAAATTTATCAGTTCACCGCCAAATGCCTGGCCAATTGCCTGATGACCTAAGCAAACTCCCAAAATCGATTTTGTTCCAGCATATTCTTTTATCAGTGGCAATAATAAACCCGCCTCCTCAGGAATACCAGGACCGGGTGATAAAATTATTTTATCATATCCTTTCACTTTTTCCAGCGGCAACTCATCGTTACGGTAAACATCCACTTTCTCATGCGTTAACTTTTCAACTAAATGAACTAAGTTATACGTGAACGAATCGTAATTATCAAATACCAGTATCTTCATTTGCTCAATAATGTTATACAGTACAAGAGTGCGACGCAAGGAACGATGATAGTAGTAATGCCGCCGACTCAAAAAAAAATTAATTTATACTCTCTGCAAACTCAATTGCTTTCTTTAATGCTCCCAATTTATTATTCACTTCCTGCAATTCACTTTCAGGTTTACTAGCCACCACTACCCCAGCACCAGCCTGGTAAGTCAATGTATTATTCTTACTCAAAAATGTACGAATCATGATTGCATGATTGCAACTGCCATCAAATCCAATAAAACCAATTGCACCTCCGTAATAACTCCTTGCTGTCGGTTCAAAACTGTTTATCAGATCCATCGCTTTAAATTTCGGCGCACCACTTAAGGTACCGGCAGGAAACGTTTTTGCAAGCAATTCAAAAGGATTACTTCCTTCTCTCACATTTCCGGTTACTTCACTTACCATATGAATAACATGACTGTAATATTGTATTTCTTTAAAATGAGAAACCTTTACATCATCACTTACTCTGCTTAAATCATTTCTTGCCAAATCTACCAGCATCACATGCTCGGCATTTTCTTTTTTATCACTCATTAATAATTGTGCAGCCAGATTATCGTTATCATCGTCACCGGTTCTGCGAAAGGTGCCGGCAATAGGATGTACGATTGCTTTGCCATTTTTTATAATAATCTGCGCTTCCGGAGATGAGCCCATCAACTTATAATCGCCATAATCAAAATAAAATAAATAAGGAGAAGGGTTGATACTGCGCAACGATCGGTAAACATTAAACTCATCGCCGGTGAATGTCTGTTGAAATCTTCTGCTTAATACAATTTGAAAAACATCGCCACGCTGACAACTTGCAATTCCTTTTTTTACCATCTCACGATAATCCTCATCCATCATATTGGAAATTTCTTTTCCTTTTGATGCAAAAGGATAGACA
Source organism: Bacteroidota bacterium (assembly GCA_031413675.1). GTDB lineage: Bacteria > Bacteroidota > Bacteroidia > Chitinophagales > Chitinophagaceae > VBAR01. Next base: position 3,036 of record JANOFP010000188.1, on the reverse strand, counting down.
GGAACATCTTTACTACGTATTAACGATTCCAATAAACTCAATTCTGATTCGACACCTTCAATTTTATTTTCAAGAATATACAACTCATCTTTAAAATGGTTGAATGCGATAACATATTGATAAAGGCGATAACGGATTAAAGGAATAAGCGGAAGTTCTGCTTCTTTCGTTTTGAATTTTATTGTATCAAAGAATTGAACAGCGTCGTATGTAGTGTAGCCAAATAAACCTTGCGCAAACAAGACTTCTTTAATATCAGATTTGTTTGCTTCAAATTTTTTCATAAAATCCCAAATCAATTGGGGCACTTCACCGGGGTTTTTTATTTCTATTTTTTCAGGTTTTTGTCCTGGTAGTTTAAACTCAATTTTATGCGTGTCGGTAATTTCAATTCCACCAATTGCATTTACACCAATAAATGAATAGCTGTTTTCGGCTGCATGATGGTCAGTGCTTTCTAATAAGATTGTATCGCGGAAACGATCTCGTAAGCGCAGATAAATTCCAACTGGAGTAAATACATCAGCCAGTATTTTTTTACAACTCGTATTAATTTCTATTTTCTTCATAAGCACATTCTCCGAAAGGAGAGTTTAGTTTATTAAAATCTAAGTCCTACCATTGACAAATAAAAAGCCCCGAATAAATCCGGGGCTGTGAATATGTTTAAAAATAAACATGAATAGACATTACAGACCCCTTAGAGTTGTATGCCACCACCAAAGTTTATTTGTAAATTGCTTGTTCATGCTGTTGCAAATATAAAGTCAAATAGTATAACTTCAAATTCTTTTTACATTTAGTTTATGAAAAATAAAATATTGCTGTTCGTTTCGTTACTGGCCTGTTTGCTTTCTTATTCCCAGCAAAAAGAAAAATATATTCTTCTGAAACCTGAACGGGTTTTTGATGGAGAGCAAATGCACACCGGCTGGGTGGTACTTGTAAAAAATAATAAAATCGAACAGGCCGGTGAAATGCGTTTTAAGCTACCGGCAGAAACAGAGATTATAGAATTAAAAGGAATGACCTTGATGCCGGGATTAATTGAAGGACATTCACATTTATTTCTCCATCCCTATAATGAAACAAGCTGGAATGAACAGGTACTGAGGGAAAGCCGTGCTGAAAGAACTGTTAGGGCAGTAAACCATGCAAGGGAAACTTTGCTGGCTGGGTTTACTACAGTAAGAGATTTAGGAACTGAAGGAGCAATGTATGATGATGCCGGATTAAAAGAATCAATAGAAAAAGGATTGATACCCGGACCAAGAATGATAATTGCAACCCGTGCAATTGTAACTACAGGAAGTTATGGACCTAAACTTTCCGTAGATAATGAAACTATTAAAGGTGCTGCAGAAGCAGACGGCGAAGATGCATTGATTAAAGAAATACGAATGCAGATAGGTAAAGGTGCTGATATAATAAAACTCTATGCCGATTACCGTTGGGGATTGAATAAGGAAGCACAACCAACCTTTACTTATGATGAATTAAAAAAAGCAGTTGAGGTAACGAATAGCAGCGGTAGAAAATTAGTTGTACATGCTGTTACTCCTGAAGCAATGCGTAGAGCTACCCTTGCAGGTGTGGCAACAATCGAGCATGGCGATAATGGAACAGAAGAAATTTTTAATTTGATGAAAGAAAAAGGAGTGGCACTTTGCCCAACGCTGGCAGCGGGTGAATCAATATTACAATACGATGGCTGGAAAAAAAAAATTGATAGTGAACCTCTGCGGATCACAAATAAAAAGAAAAGCTTTTCTGCCGCATTAAAAGCGGGTGTTACTATTTGTATGGGTAGCGATGTAGGAGTATTTCCACATGGCGATAATGCAAAAGAAATGGAACTGATGGTTGAATATGGAATGAAACCGCTGGATGTTTTAAAATCGGCAACTTCAGTGAATGCAGATGTATTTGGATCTAGTGATAAAATTGGTAAAATAAAACCCGGATTGCTTGCTGACCTTATTGCAGTTGATGGTGACCCTTCAATTGATATAAAAAATATTCGGAAAATTAAACTGGTATTAAAGGATGGTATAATTTATAAACAACCCTAAACTAAATCAGAGAGATATTTTATTAACGGTTGTTCGCCGGACTGATAACTTTATTAACTTCAAACCTAAAATACACTTACATGAGAAAGCTTGCTTTTTTATTTGTTTTACTTGTTTGTTCAATAACAATTTTTGCACAGGACGATAACGGTTATAAACTTCCGCCAAAAGATATTGCAGATATGCTGATGGCAAAACCAACTCCCAACGTTAGCATTGATGATAAAGCTGAGTGGATGCTATTTACACAGAGTAGTAACAACCCGCTGGTAGAAGAATTAGCAAGACCCGAATTGCGTATTGCCGGATTAAGAATTAACCCGGCGAACTTTGCACCCAGCCGGCAAAATTTTATTACGAATATCTATTTAAAAAATATTGCATCAAATGCAGAGTATAAAATTTCCGGTATGCCTTCTCCTTTATTCGCAGGTAGTGTATCCTGGAGTCCCAATGACAAAAAAATTGCTTTTACAAATACAACTGCAAGCCGGATTGATTTGTATGTAGTGGATCTGGCAACTAAGAAAGCAATTAAAATAAATAAATCCGCTTTGAATACAATTGGCGGAGGATATCAATGGTATGACGAAAACACAATATTTTATCGTGCAACTCTAAAACCAGCGGGTGCCGCACTTCAAAGACCTGCTACTCCTAAGGGACCGACGGTTCAAGAAAATTATGGCAAAGCTTCTCCCCGTCCTACTTTCCAGGATTTAATAAAAACTCCTTATGATGAGGAGCTGTATGAATTTTATTCTACAACACAATTGGTGAAAAATATAAATGGTGCTGAAACAAAAATCGGTTCGCCTGCTATCTACAGCAGCATCAATGTTTCTCCTGATAAAAAATATATGATCATCCGCACTTTGAAGAAACCATTTTCCTATACAGTTCCTGCGCAAGGGTTTCCTTCTAATGTGTTTATTGCTGATATGAATGGAAAGCCCATCAAACA
>JANOFP010000187.1:0-1756 GCA_031413675.1 Bacteroidota bacterium | reverse complement strand
ATAAAAAATGCACCAATAAGCGAAACAGGGATATCAATCAATGGTCGGAATGCAAGGGACCATTCGCGGAAGAACAGAAAAATAATTAATACAACTAATGAAATGGCGATAAGTAATGTTTCTTTTACCTCACTTACTGCTTTTCGTACAAATCCTGAACGATCATATCCAACTTTGATAGTAACATCGCCAGGCAAATCTTCATTTATCTGTTCTAATCTTTTATAAACCTCGTCAGCTATTTCAATCTGATTGCTGCCCGGTTGTGCAACAACCCTCACACCAACAGAAGCAATATTATTTACTCTTGATGCAAATTCATCATTGTCTCCTGATAGTATAGCCTTTCCTACATCTTTGAAGCGAATAATACGGCCTTCCGTTTCGCGGATGATAAGATCGTTAAAGTCATTTTCTGTTGTTAGTTTACCATACGTGTTTACAATTAACTGTGTAGCATTGCCACGAATTTTACCTCCTGGTAATTCTATATTCTCCCGATCCAAAGCAGAACGTATATCCTGAATGGTTAATTTATAAGCAGCCAGTTTTGATGGATCTATCCAAAGACGCATGGAGTATTGCCCGCCAAAAGAACCTGCTGAACTTACACCGGAAATTGTTTGCAAACGTTCCTGCACTACATTCTCAGCGAAATCAGATAGCTCAAGCAATGTTTTTTTCTGACTTTGTATAACGATAAACATGATGGGGTCAGAATCTGCATCAGATTTATTTACTGTAGGAGGACCATCAATATCCCTCGGCAGGTTGCCGGCAGCCTGGCTCACTTTATCTCTTACATCGTTGGCGGCTTTTTCTAAATCAACACTCAGTTCAAATTCCACGGTTATATTACTGCTACCCTGGGCACTGTTGGATGTAATATTTTTTACACCTTGCACACCATTGATGGCTTTCTCCAGCGGTTCAGTAATTTGTTGTTCTACAATATCTGCACTGGCACCAACATATGAAGTCCGTACACTGATTACTGCTGGGTCAATTGCAGGATATTCCCTTACTCCTAAAAAAGTATATCCGATAGCGCCAAAGACAATTATAAGTATGGAGCATACAATGGCGAGTACTGGCCTTTTTAAACTAAGTTCTGATAAATTCATAGTTGTGAGTTATCACTTGTGAGCATCTTTACTTCTCACCAATTATTTTTGAAAGTTTTACATCACTTCCCGGTTTAAGAAACAACAGGCCGGTTGTTATTACAGTATCTCCCAGGTTCACTCCGGTTAATACCTGTATTTTATCTGCATCACGTACACCGGTTGTTATATCTGTTGCTGCCGCTTTACCATTTTTTAAAATATAAATTTGTTTTTTGCGCCCCATTGGTACCACAGCTACCGTCGGAATCATGATTGCTTTATCGTTTCTGCCCAATTGAATTTTTACTTTGGCAAATGCACCAGGAACTAAAACCGGATCCGGTGTTTTTACAATTGATCTTATGGAAAGGCTTCGTGTATTTTCTTCAATATATACTTCAGTAGCAGAAACACTGGCACGAAAAACTTTCTCAGAACCATCAACAGTAAAATCGATTAACTGCCCATTTTTAATTTCTGAACTGTATTTTTCAGGTATCGTGAATTGAAGTTTTAACTGGCTTACCTGGCTTACCGTAGAAATAATTGTAGCCGGTGTGATATAAGCACCGGGGCTGATATTTTTAAAACCTAATTTACCACTAAACGGAGAACGGATTTCAGTTTTGCGGATGGCTTCGTTGATAATA
>JANOFP010000186.1:0-22292 GCA_031413675.1 Bacteroidota bacterium | reverse complement strand
AAATTTAGAAATTGTGAAAGTTGTTTTCGTATACAATCCACATTATAATTTACATCTTCTTCAGACAATAATTTTCTTTCCTCTTTTTTTCCAGATGGATCGCCAATCATGCCTGTAGCTCCGCCAACTAGTACAATTGGTCTATGTCCCGACAGTTGAAGATGTTTTAAAATAATGATCTGAACAAGACTGCCCACATGCAATGAGTCTGCAGTAGGGTCAAACCCAATATAGGCGGTAGTCATTTCTTTTTTCAATTGATCTTCTGTGCCCGGCATTATATCCTGTATCATGCCCCTCCATCGTAATTCTTCTATAAGAGTCATAGTATAAATCGGTGATTTCGGTCAAAAGTAAGCCAGAATTCAAAAGGAAAGGAAATGCGGCAATTTTTTTCTATCAAATTCGTTCTCAATTGGTATGCTATTTTGTGCCGGGGTTATGTAATCCCGCAGTTAAAAACTATTTTTGATGCCTTATCCGAACCTTTGAGAAAACCAAAAACGTATCGCTTATTAGAAATCATCATCAATGAAACGAACCCTTGTACAACTCACAGTTATCACTGTGCTTATTTCCAATACTGCCACTGCACAGTTCAGAAAATATTCCAATGAATTTTTAAATATTGGGGCTGGGGCCCGTGGTCTTGCAATGGGTGGCGCCCAGATAGCGTCGGTTAATGATGGTACTTCAAGCTATTGGAATCCTGCCGGTCTGGTAAATGTAAAAGATGTACCACAGTTAAATCTTATGCATGCGGAATATTTTGCAGGTATTGGTAAGTATGATTTTGCAGGTATTGCCTTTCCTTCTGCTAATAAAAAAAGAACAGTAGCCGTTACGGGTTTACGTTTTGCTGTTGATGATATCATGAATACGCTTTTTTTGGTTGAACCAGATGGTTCTATCAACTACAACAATATACAGGCCTTCTCATCGGCAGATTATGCTTTTCTTATTTCTTTTGCACAAAAAATCAAAGAAACGGAAAACAAAGATGTTCAATTTGGTGTAAATGCTAAAGTGATACACCGCAGTGTAGGCAAATTTGCAAAAGCATGGGGTTTTGGATTGGATGCCGGTTTGCAGATTCGTAAAGGGAAATGGAAGTTTGGAATTGTTGGCCGTGATATTACGACCACATTTAATGCATGGTCATTTTCTTTTACTGAACGTGAAAAAGAAGTTTTATATCTGACTAACAATGAAATTCCCGTTAAGTCAACTGAACTTACTGCTCCGAGATTAGTCTTAGGTGCTGCAAGGGAGTTTAAATTAGGTAAAAAATCAAGCCTATTGGCAGAAGCAAATTTTGATCTGACATTTGACGGCCAGCGAAATACAATATTAAGTGCTGACCCGGTAAGTGCTGATCCCAAACTGGGGCTTGAATTTAATATTAACCATGTTTTTTATCTGCGTGCTGGTATTAATAATTTTCAAAGAGCATTAGCTGATGGCGATACGTTGAATCAAAAAAAAGTATGGATCTATCAGCCGGGTGGAGGTGCCGGATTTAAAATTCAGAATGTAACGATTGATTATGCATTTACAAATCTTGCGAATCAATCCAATCCATTATTTACACACGTATTTTCCTTAAGGCTAAACCTGGTAGGAGATTCCAAGCGAACTAAAAAGAAATAAAATAATTGTTACTGATATAAATTTCATTCAATGAAACGAATTTTACTTTTTCTGTTTATTTTAAATGGTACGCTGGCAAAAGCACAGACCTATAATAATGAATGGATAGATTATAATAAAACTTATTATAAGTTTAAGGTTGGTATTACAGGTTTATATCGCATTCCTCAATCTACACTTGCCTCCATCGGCATAGGAACGGTAGAGGCACAGCATTTTCAGTTATGGAGAAATGGTGTGCAGATTCCTGTTTACACTTCGATTCAAACCGGTATATTAAGCGCTACTGATTATATTGAGTTTTGGGGAATGATGAATGATGGAAAGGCGGATAAGGCTTTATATCGTAATCCAGATTTTCAACAAAACGATGCCTGGAGTTTGAGTACAGATACCGCTTCATATTTTTTAACGGTAAACACGACTTCTTCTAACTTAAGGCTTGCACCCGTTATTAATGATGTGGCAGGAAATGTATTGCCAGCCGAACAATGGTTTACGCATACAGTGGGTGTTAATTTTAAAAGCAAGATGAACCCTGGTTATGCAGCCGTGATTAGCGAATATGTTTATTCATCTTCTTATGATGAGGGTGAGGGATGGACATCAATTGATATTGGTAAAACAACCACAACGGAATTTAATCTTGGAAATTTTACAAACCTGAGTGTATTTACAGGTGCCGGAGCTACACAACCAAGATTGCGTTTCAATGCTTCCGGTAATGCTATTAATCCAAGAGAATTTGAAGTAAAAATAAATGGAAATACTTTTCATACTCAGCAAATGGATTATTTTGATTATGTAAAATTAAATTTGCCACTCGATATTTCGAATTTAACCAGCAATACAATTGATGTAAAACTGAGAAATAACACCACGGTTGCAAGCGACAGAATGGTGGTGGCAATGTATGGAATAGATTATCCCAGAATGTTTGATTTTGATAATTCATCAAATTTTAATTTCAAATTACCATCGGCAGCTGCAGGTAATTATCTTGAAGTAACTAATTTTAATTTTGCTGGTACCCCTCCTGTTCTCTATGATCTTACAAACGGACAGCGTTATTTAGCAGATATGGGAGCCCAGCCGGTATTGCGGTTTAAATTATTGCCATCTTCAACCGAAAGGGAATTAGTTTTAGTTTCTCAGGTTGCAGGAAATATCAATATAATTTCAAACCCTGTTCAACGCAATTTTATAAACTTTTCGAATACAGCTACCCAGGGCGATTATCTTATTATTACAAGTCCATTTTTTTTTAATGGATCAAACGGTGCAAACCCAATTAATGATTACAAAGCATATAGAAGTTCAATTGCAGGAGGTTCGTACAATGCCAAAGTGTATTTGGCAGATGAACTGGTAGATCAGTTTAGTTTCGGCATCAAATTTCATCCGATATCAATCCGGAATTTTCTAAGATGGGCACGGGTAAATTTTTCTTCTCCTTTGAAACAAGTGTTTTTAATAGGTAAAGGATTAAACTATATTCAGTATCGATCTTTTGAATCGAATCCGAATATAGGCAGACTTGGATTTGTTACAACCTTTGGACATCCGGCATCTGATAATTTAATAAGTGCCGAGCCCGGAAATTTGATTCCGATTACACCAGTTGGGAGATTGTCTGTAATTACAGCAGATGAGATAACTGTTTATTTACGTAAGGTAATAGATTATGAACAAGTGCAGGCTTCACAATCTCCTTTAATAAAAGATAAAGCCTGGATGAAAAATGTGGTGCATGTAGTGGGAGCAAGTGATGGTAATCTTGATGCATTATTGGAAAGTTATATGTCCCGATACAGGGATATTATTAAAGACACTCTGTTTGGAGCTAATGTTCACCTGTTTAGTAAACGATCTGCTGAATCGGTAACGCTGCTTAACAGTGCAAGGCTTACCAAATTAATGCAAGACGGTATAAGTATCCTGACTTATTTCGGACACTCATCTACCAGTACTTTAGAATTTAATCTTGATGATCCATCGAGATATAATAATACCGGTAAATATCCGGTAATGATTGTGATGGGTTGTAATGCAGGTAATCTTTTTAATTTTAGTACTACACGGTTTTTAACAAAGGAAACACTTTCTGAAAAATTTGTATTAGCACCTGATAAAGGCTCTATTGCTTTTATAGCCAGTACACACTTTGGTATTGTACATTATCTGGATATTTATAATAGCAAAGACTATACTGCAATATCAAAGACACATTATGGTAAAACGTTGGGTGAGCAGATGAAGGAAACAATAACCCAGGTTTTTAATCTTACTACACAACAAGATTATTATGCAAGGTTTCAATGTGAGCAAACAAGTCTTCATGGCGATCCGGCAATACACTTGAATAATTTTGCCAAGCCTGATTATGTTATTGAAGAATCCTTAGTGAAATTTTCACCATCTTTTATTTCAATTGCGGAAACTAACTTTAAAGTAAGTGCTCAAATATTGAATATTGGAAAAGTTCAGGAAAAAAATATTGTTGTGGAAGTAAAAAGAACGTATCCAAATCTGTCTACAGAAGTTGTTTTGCGAGACACCATTCCTGGTATTCGGTTTTCAGACTCTTTGAATTTCAGTTTACCCGTTATATCTACAAGGGATAAAGGATTGAATAAAATAACTGTTTCGGTAGATGTTGAAAATGATGTAGATGAATTATATGAAACGAATAATACAGTTACAAAAGAATTTTTTATTTACGAAGATGAAGCACGGCCAGTTTATCCCTATAACTATGCAATTATTAATAAACAAAATATAAAGCTGTCTGCATCCACTGCAAATCCATTAAGTACTTTGAAGCAATACAATATGGAGTTGGATACAACAGAATTTTTTAATTCACCATTAAAGGTTACAAAATCGATTACTTCTGTGGGTGGTTTGCTAGAATTTATACCCGGAATTACTTTTACCGACAGTACCGTTTATTATTGGAGGGTAGCACCTCAGCCAACTACAGGTTTGCCAACCTGGAATACTTCTTCATTTACCTATTTAGCAAACCATGATTTAGGCTTTAATCAATCACATTATTTTCAGCATAAGCGATCTGAACTGGATGGTGTTCTATTAAAAAATGATAGATCCTGGGCTTATGATTCCATTTATCATAATCTTTTTATACGAAATGGAGTATTTCCTACTGCTGGAACCCAAGCAGCAGATTTTACAATTTCTGTAAATGATGTTGCCTTTATAGGTGCCGGATGCCAGTATTTTGAACTAATTATAAACGTATTTGACCCCCGCACTATGAAACCATGGAAAAATAATTATTCAAATGGGGTTTCAGGGTTATATGAAAGTTTATTAATGCTCTGTGGTACGAGAAGAGAATACAATTTTGGGTATCTATTTTCAGACACAGCCGGAAGAAGAAAAGCAATGAACTTTTTGAATAATGTTGTGCCCAGTGGTTTTTATGTGGTGATAAGAGGTAATGCTATTCCGACCGATCCAGTACTTCCTGCGGTTCCAACTTACTATACTGATTACTGGAAAAATGATACACTCTTATACGGTTCTGGCAAGTCGTTGTATCATGTCTTAACTAATCAAGGTATTACCGATGTAGATAGCTTTAACAGGCCGAGAACTTTTATTTTTATGTATCTAAAAGACAGACAGGATATTTTACCATCTCAATCTGTTTTTTCGCAAGGTAATTTTGATAAAATAGTTTTGGATGCAAATATTAAAACACCGGATAGTATTGGTCTTGTTACATCTCCATTGTTTGGTCCGGCAAAAGAATGGAAAATGATGAACTGGAGAGGTACTACTTTGCCGGATGCAGATCCGAAGGATAGTATTGCGTTAGATATTATTGGCGTAAATTATCTTGGACAGGAAACGGTATTGATAAATGATCTTTCTATCAATACACCTGATTATGATATTTCCACAATTAATGCAGTTGATTATCCATTTATTAAACTGCGAATGATAAACAGGGATACGTTGAATTATAGCCCATATCAATTACGCTATTGGAGGCTTACCTATATACCTGTGCCTGAAGGTGCAATTGCACCGAATATATTATTAACAGGTAAAGACACCGTTGATGTTGGTGAACCTTTTGATTTTAAAGTAGCCTTTAAAAATGTAAGCGATATTTCATTTGACAGTTTGCTTGTGAAGATGGTAATAACAGATAAAAATAATGTGCCGAATATAATTCCGATTCCAAAGAAAAAACCATTAGCAGTAAATGACACGATTCAGATTTCACAAAAATTTCAGACACCGACCTTAGTAGGGCACAATACACTGTTTGTTGAAGTAAATCCTGACAACAATCAACCCGAACAATTTCACTTCAACAACTTTTTGTTTAAAAATCTTTATGTTAGGCCCGACAGTTTAAACCCACTACTTGATGTAACTTTTGATAATGTTCATATTTTGAACCGGGATATTGTTTCATCTAAACCACATATTGTAGTTAAGTTAAAAGATGAAGCCAAATGGATGATATTGGATGATACAAGTTTGCTTACTGTAAACGTCAAGTTTCCGAACGGAACAACACATCGTTACTACTTCAATAACGATACACTCCGCTTTACGCCTGCGGCGGTAGCACCCAACACCAACAATACGGCAACGATTGACTTTCTTCCTTTCTTCGGTCAGGATGGAGAATATGAAATGCTGATAACGGGAAAAGATAAAAGTGATAATACAGCCGGTAACATTGAGTATAGGGTCGTATTTAAAGTCATCAACAAAGCGATGATTTCAAATATGCTTAATTATCCCAATCCGTTTACTTCACAAACAGCATTTGTATTTACCATAACCGGCAGCGAAATACCACAGAATATACGAATTCAAGTATTGACGATAACGGGTAAAGTGGTAAGAGAGATTACAAAGGATGAGCTAGGTCCGTTGCATATTGGCAGAAACATAACTGAGTTTAAATGGGATGGAACCGATCAATATGGACAGAAATTGGCAAATGGAATTTATTTATACCGTGTTATCACCAATCTTAGAGGTAAAACATTGGAAAAATACAAGAGCGATGATCCTGATAATAAAGATGAAACTGATAAATTCTTCAATAATGGGTATGGTAAAATGTACCTGATGCGTTAAAATAATTTTTTAAGTAAAAAGTATAAAGGGTCCATTCATGCGACCCTTTTTCTTTGTTCGTAACTGTAATCCTTTTTCAAGAATTACATTTGCAACTTATCGTAAAGAGAAATCAGTATGGCAAAAATCAGTATTAATATTTCAACAGGCAGTTTACAGCAGCAGGAGATGATTGTAGGGATTGACTTGGGTACTACCAACAGCCTTATTGCCATCATTCATCCCGAAACAAAGAAGCCTGTTGTATTGAAAGAAGTCGACGGGAATGCCCTGGTGCCCTCCATTCTTCATTTTTCAGAAAATGGAACGGTTAGTGTAGGTGACGATGCAAAGCATTTTTTAATAACAGAACCTGAGAATACTATTTTTTCGGTAAAACGTTTAATGGGGAAATCGTATAACGATATTCGGGAGCATACCGGGTTTTTTAGCTATAAAATTATAAATGATAATACTGAGAGTCTGGTAAAAGTAAAAGTGGGAGAGCAGTTTTATTCGCCGGTTGAATTATCTTCTTATATTTTAAAAGAATTAAAAAAAAGGGCGGAGCACATATTAAAAACGCCGGTAAGTAAAGCAGTGATAACAGTGCCTGCTTATTTTAATGATGCACAACGTCAGGCTACCCGTGATGCAGGAAAACTTGCAGGACTAGATGTACTTCGTATTGTAAACGAGCCAACAGCTGCAAGTCTGGCTTATGGCTTGGGTTTAAATAAAGAGGAGGAAAAATTAATAGCTGTATATGATTTGGGCGGTGGCACATTTGATATTTCAATTTTAAGAATTGCTAATGGTGTATTCGATGTACTTTCTACCAATGGCGATACCTATCTTGGCGGAGATGATTTTGACAGAGCAATTGCCGATTACTGGATTGAAAAAAATGATTGGAAAGAAAAATTAACGGATAATAATTTTAGACAAGAAATTCGATTGATTGCAGAAGAGGCAAAAAAGCATTTAAGTTTGAATGAAATATATACCGGTGAATTGAGCGGAAAAAATTTATCGCTGTCAAAAAAAGAATTCGAGTTGTTAATTCAGCCATTCATTTATAAAACGATTGACTGTTGTGTTAATGCGGTTATTGATGCAGCTATTTCTATTAATGACATTAACGATATTGTGATGGTGGGGGGTAGTACACGAGTGCCGTTTGTAAAAGAATCAGTTGAAAAATTTTTCAAAAAGCCGGCAAATGTTTCGGTAAATCCAGACGAAGTAGTGGCTCTCGGTGCAGCAGTGCAGGCTGATATTTTAGCTGGCAACAATAAAGATTTTCTATTGCTCGATATTACACCGTTATCACTTGGAATAGAAACCATGGGTGGTTTGATGGATGTATTAATTCCCAGAAACTCAAAAGTTCCGTCAAAAGCAGGCAGACAATACACAACACAAAAAGATGCACAAAGTGGTATACGTATTTCAGTTTATCAGGGAGAAAGAGATTTGGTGAAAGACAATCGTAAACTTGCCGAGTTTAATTTAACAGGAATACCGGCAATGCCTGCAGGTTTACCAAAAGTTGATATCAACTTTTTGGTAAACGCGGATGGTATTTTAGTAGTGAAGGCAAAAGAAATACGAAGTGGGGTGGAGCAGGTAATTGAAGTAAAACCACAATATGGATTAACAGATGCTGAAGTGGAAAAAATGCTCTACGATTCAATTACACATGCAAAAGAAGATATCCAAACACGGGCATTGGTGGAAGCACAAACAGAAGCAAAGCAAATGATAGATGTCACTACTTTGTTTATTTCTAAAAACGAGGCATATCTTTTACCCGAAGAAATTGAAAAAACACAAAATGCAATTGATGAATTAAAAAATTTAATTAACACAGGGAATAAAGATGTAATACATACTGCTATAGAAAAACTAAATACACTTTCATCTCCGTATGCTGAACGGGTAATGAACGAAGCTATTGGAAAAGCAATGAAAGGAAAGTCTATTTAAACAATTTTTTGTTTCTGATCGTTTTTACAGATAAAAGAATTGCTAGCAAAATCAAGACAGAAATATTTATCCAGAATGCAATTTTGACTGGCTTGGGATTGAAAATAAATTCAATAAGATGATTGCCTTCCGGAACCGGTACTGCAATAAAAGTTTTGAAAGCTGTAGCATGAATTATTTTTTTACCATCAATTGAAACCTGCCAATGTGGATAATTGTTTTGAAGTAGAACAAGAAATTTATATCCCCTGCTATTGATAAAGCATTTAATTTTTCCAGGTCCGTTTTCAATTACTTTTATAATTGAAGAATCAAAATTTGTAACTGCATTGACCGTCGTGTCTGAACTGAGAAACAACCATGCTTGCTGGTTAATAAAATTAGTTAGAGATGAATCAGCAAAATATTCAGCATTTGATTTCAACTGAACCGGGTAATCTTCCTTTTCTGGACTTCCGATTTTTTTACTAAAAGAAGAAAGCATGATATACTCTCGTTTGTTTTCGGGTTCTATAAGCTTCGTCTGATTTATGGTAGTTAATTCTTGTTTTTGAATTCCTTTTGGAAAACTATTAATTACCTGCTGCATTTCCTTTTTTGATTTCATGCCGAGCCCTGTATAGGGTAAACAGAGCCATGTAGTAATTATAAGATTTATAGAAAGGATAAAAAAAGATGAAGTGAAATCGAATTTATATTTTTTAATAAACCAAACAGATAAAAGAAGAATGACACTTTGAATAAAAAGTAAATCGGCGAAACTGAGATTTTCAAATAAGGCCTTTATAAAATATTTACCTGAAGAATTGCTGTTTGTAAAAAGTAATGACGATTTTGTAGTAAAAATAATAACTAAAGAAATCAAACTGGATATTGTAAACAGTAACATTAACCGATTTGCGGGTTTAACAAGTACTGCGATATTGTTCTTCTTTTGAAGAAATGAATGCAACCCTGCTGCGGATAGTATAAATAAAATTAGCATAACAAAATAGGCGAACTCACCGTTCATCCTTACATAGCCTGTATAAGGCAAAAATTTCCAGGCAAAAATTTTAAACCACCCTCCGGATGCAAGTAGAATAAAAAATAAGAGTGGAATTAAACTGAATAGAATTATTTTTTTCTCTATAGTTTTAAAATAATAAAATAAGCCAAACAGCAATGCCATACCACCATAAATATTTCGCATTGAAATATCTGTATTAAAAAAATTGCTTTTATGAATTGGAAGTGGAAATAGGAGCGAAAAATAGGATTGAAGGGTAGTGGGAGAAAGCAATGATTCATTCAGCGAAACTTTAGTACCTCTTGATATATTTTGAAGCATTTCAAAATTGCTGACTATTACAACTATACTACAAATGCAACACACGGTAAGTAATAAAATGTTTTTAACTACGAATTTATTTGTATAGAGTGTTCGAGCTATCGAATATCGAAACAAATAAATAAAAAGTAATATAAATAGAAAGAAATAGGCTGCACCAATAATAAGACCGGGATGGGTTGAAGCTGTAAAAAACAACACACTGATTCCAAAACCAATATAATTTTTGACTATGGGGTTTTGATTTGTCCGGAAAAAAAAGAATAATATATACGGGAAAAAAGCAACTCCGGTTATCCATATAAAATGTTGGAGATGCCCTACTGCGTACCCACAACAGAGATATGCTAGCCCCGTAACTAATGCGACGTCTTTAGAAAATAATTCTTTTATCAGCTTATACATACCCCAACCGGCTATCAATAGATAAAACATTTCTTCAAGGGTAATTGTATAAACTGAATAACCAACTGTTTTTGCTATCACCCATAAAATTGGATTCCAGAAGCCATTATTCATATCGCCATATTGCGGTATACCATAATGAATATAAGGGTTCCACCAGGGAAAATATCCTGAGTACAAACTTTCACTAATTACAAAACGTGTCGGAAGGTTTTGATTTATCAAATCATTTTTTAAATGGAAGAAGGGAAGAAATACAGGCAGGTAAACAATGAAAAGAAAGAATGCAAAAAGCAAAAAAGGATTGTTATAAAAAAAAGAAACTGTCTTTTTCATTAGTTAGTAAACATAGTTTCGTATAAAGATACTATCAGGTTTTGGTTCCATTTTAAAGCCATCTTTCAAAGATGCACCCCTGGGTTGCAAATATTTATTTTCCTGATAAATGCAGGGAATATCTGTGTTATAGCAATCCCGCATCCAGCCGTTGTTTATATAGTCTGGCAAGTTAAATTCAATGCCTTTGATATCTATTTTTTTTAAGCGTGGCTGATCAAGACTAACGGTATGGATAAAATACTTTGGATTGTTTATCAGCGGCGTTGCTTTTTTATAAAGGTAATAGCAGGAAATAAAAATGGTGAGAATGATAATTGGTTCATGAATTTTTGTAGTAATCCATTGACCTATAAAAAAACATATTGGGAAAAATGCAAGCGGTAATATGATGCCATATCCAAATCTTGGTGATGGAACAGTGAAAAACCAACCCGCCGCCATTATCAGCATCAGAAGAAATAGTAGTCTTATTTTTTTATAATCAATAGCAAGTTTTGTTTTTGTAAATAGGATGAAAAATGAACTAATCGATGCAAGAATAATAATTTTTTGTTGAATCAGAATTCCATTGAACCAGTACCCGATCCAGTTTTTATCCATCAACTCGGGTATTTGCGTAAAGTCAAGATTATTGCTATTATAAAATCGATTGCCAACCTGAATGTATTGCCTGAGATATTCAGTAATAGCTACAGGTACCTGCCAATCGGGTGAAAAAAAGCTATCGGATAATGGATAAAGTAAATGCCCCGTAACAATGTAATTTTTTATTAATAGCGGAACTACGATGATTAGTGAAGCAAGAAAAGTAAAAACCAGGTAAGTTCTTTTCCTTATACTAAATAAATAAAAAAGGATAAGTAAAATGATAAATATTCCCGATAATTTAAAAGGAATGATAGAAATACATAAAATAATAAATAGGAAAGAAGGTGTTTTTGTTTCAGAAGGAGATACGATGTATTCGATTAGAAATGACACGGCCGCTATTGTTAAAGCTGTTACTATAAAATCATAGTTGGTGGAACTGGCAGCATCTCGAAACAATTCCCATTCAAAAAGGCAAAATAAAATTATCAGGAAATAAAAATGGCTCAATATCTTATTTGCTGCATTAGTGTTGCTGTTAATGTTGTGAAATTTCCAATGACTCAGGAGCCATATAAAGAACCAGATAACAGCCGTATTGTTTAAATACGTAAAATTTTGATTATTTAAAAATGGAAGGTGAAAAAAACTTATTAAATTAAACCAATTCGATCCTAATCCAAAGCGAGGAAACAGATTTGCAATACCTGGCACCGCACCATATTCGTTATACCATCGAATAATTTGAACATGATAAACATGGGTATCATTATTTGAGGGGTTTAAACAACCCACTATTAAAAAAATGGTTAGACAAATAAATAAAAAAACCAAATCTATTGAACTAAATTTAATATTTAATGGGCGAAGTCTGATTCTAGTTTCTATTTTTTTTCTTATAAAGAATAAATACATTAAAAGCCCAACGGTTAATAAAAGTAAATAACTGTATTTAAGAGGAATAAACAAATACAACCAGGAAGAAATGAAAGATAAAATAAGAAGACCTGAAAAAAATAAAAAACTTAGAAGACCGATAGATGAACGAAACCAGAAATTTGTACCACCCGTATTTTTTAATTGAATTAGTAAAACAGGAATGCCCCAGAGCATACAAGTAATTGAAATTATAATATCATGTGCAATTAGCTGAATCATATTTCATCAATAACTAATAAATAAAACTATTTCTTTGCTATCACGATAGCTGATAAGCCAGCTTTTTTAAAAACGAGACTATCCAATAATTTACCAAGCGATGTTAACTTATTAAATAAACGCATTTTGTTGGATGAGATGGATTTCAGTTTGAATATTTTACTATACAGCCAGCCAAAAATACCCATCACATTAAAGTAAAAACATTTTTTAATCTGAAAATTATTTTTAATAAAAACAGTTTTTAGTTTTTTTAGCGTATATCTTCTGTAATGCCCCAGTTCCTTATCAAGTGAACAGAATAAAAATTGATAAGAAGGAGTAAGTACAATAAGCGTCCCATTAGGCTCTAATAATAATTTTGCGTTGGCAATTGCCATATCATCATCTTTCAAATGTTCCAGCACGTTTAAAAGAAAAACGGTTTTGAATTTTTCTTTTAAGGATATATAACAATTGCTAAAATCAGGATGCTCCAGGTCAATTTTTATAACGCCCTGCAAATTTGGAAATCGAGCGAATTTTGTTTTAAGATGAGTAATATATAAATCTTCATAGTCAGAGAGTGTAATAATAAATTTTTGTTCAAGAAAAAAAGAAGAAATATTACCAATACCGCTTCCAATTTCAAGAATTGAACCATGAACAAATGGTTGAATTGTTTCAAACATCCATTGGTTAAATTTATCTGCGCCAGAAATTGACTGTAATGTTATTAGCCCTGCATTCACTTAGTTGAAATAGTTTAGTTTTTTGAAATGATATTGTATTTGAAAATGCACCAAAGTGCCCGAAAGCCATCCCGCCATCCAATTTTTTTACCTTCATTATAATTTCGGCCGTAATAAGAAATTCCGACTTCATAAAACCGTATGTTTTTTATTCGGCTGAGTTTAGCAGTTACTTCTGGTTCAAACCCAAACCTCTTTTCTTTTAAACGGATACTTTTCAGGATGTCGGTTTTTACCATTTTATAGCCAGTTTCTATATCAGAGAGATTAAGGCCTGTAAATACATTACTCCAGAAAGTAAGAATCTTATTGCCGAACGTATGCCAAAAAAAAAGAACACGATGCGCATCACTGCCCCTGAAGCGGGAACCGTATACTACATCAGCATGGCCCTCTAAAATAGGTTTCAGTAATTTATTGTATTCAACAGGGTCATATTCAAGATCTGCATCTTGTATTATAATGATTTCGCCAGTCGAATTTTTTATAGCAGTTTGTATTGCGGCACCTTTTCCCCTGTTGTATTCATGCTTTATATATTTAATATCTACCTTTTCGTTTTTATGGATGAATTGGAGAATAAGTTCTCCACTTTTATCTGTTGAGCAATCATCTACAATTATTATTTCTTTTTTTATTTCTTGAACAAGAGGAATTGAAATAAGACGTGAAAGCATGACTGTAACCATACATTCTTCATTAAAACAAGGAACAAGTATGGAAAGTTTTTGGATGGTCATAGGCAAAATTGAATGAATATCAGATCGGAATTTAGTTTAATTATTTTTGAAATTTATATTTAAGGGATAAAAATTTCTTTTCAAAATAAAAATAGCTAAGCATACTAATTATAAAACCAAGAACCGTTGCACATACAGAGGCTGCATAGCTGCATGCAGTAGCCGAAAGATTGGAATTTTGACTAAAATAAGTTGTCAGTTCTTTATGGGTTAATAAAAAAACCGGCCAATGAAAAACATACAAACCATACGAAATTTTGCCAACGAAGCGTAGCGGTGATAAGGTAAAAATCATATTAAATAGTTTCGATTTTGAATGAATAATTTCATTTACCAGTAATCCAAGCATGGCAGAAAATGTAGTATATCCTACATATGCGAGATAGGGAAAATTAAATTGATTTGATTTATTGGCGAAATAAAAAAGAAAATTGAGTGCTGCAAGTATTAATGTTAGCAGTGCAATGTTATGCGAAATAAAATTTTTGTTTATACTGTAAGTTAAAGCAATTAGGCAACCAATACATATTCCATCAATCCTGGTAAACCTGTAAAAAACAGTATAATTAAAATTGTCAAGTTGGAGGTGCCATAAAAAGGATCGAATGATAAATAATCCAAGTAGAACGGTGAGCATGAAAATTATCAATCTTTTCGGTTTTTTAAGCCATAAAATAATAAAGGGCCAAAGCAGGTAAAATTGTTCCTCTACTGCTAATGACCAAAAATGGTTTAAATAATCTGTTTGTTTCGGGAAATTAAAAATTAGAAGCCAATTTTGTGTATAGGTCCAAAACCAGAATTGGTTATCTGAAAAATATTTCAAATGCTCGCTTAAAGAATTGAACAGGGGTAGTATAACAATGAAAATTATCAGCATTAAGTAGTACAACGGGAAAATTCGTAAAATTCGCCGCATAAAAAAATTTTTCAAATAATTTTCTGTGTGCAGGGTGTTGATTAAAATTGTGGTAATTAAAAATCCAGAAATCACAAAAAATAAATCAACTCCAAGCCACCCGTATTCAAAAAAATTACTGAAACCAAAGTTGTGCGTAAATACAACTATCAAACAGGATATACCTCTTAATCCGTCTAAACCGGGAAAATAGTTATTTGCATTTTGCACAGTGTTCATTACAGATAAGAGTGGGTGATGAGTAAAGATGCATTGGATGTAAAGCCAAATATAATTTTATGAGTAATGTAAACCTAATTTAAACGTTTGTGGAGCTATTTTTTTTATAAACACTAATGGATAAATTTCTTTTTTAAATTAAGAAAACGTTGTTCATAAAATTGATAACTTATCGCAGCAATCAAAAAAGATAGAATCATACTGACAATTCCATTCACTGGATCTGGCAGATTCGATTTGGAATTGATTATGTAGAAAATGGGGATGTGAAATAAATAAACCCCATACGAAATTTGGCCTATATAATTTATGAACCAATTATTTTTTAAGAATTTAAATTTTGTTTTCTCTTTTATAAAATATTCAATAAAGAAGATAGTCAGGATACTGATTGAACTATAACCAATCGTGGAAAATAATGGATTGGTTACATAGGGGTCTTTAAACAAAATAATTCCAACAGGAAAAACAGAAATGGATACAATGATAATTAAATTTCTGGCTTTTTTAGTCAGCTCGGTATAACTGAAACCACAGCCTAAAAAACAACCAAAAGCAATTGTATCAATCCTGGTAAAAGTATTGCAATGATAAGTCTCATATCTGTAGCCCCATTTCCACCAGATAACTAATCGAATGATAAACACAATAATTATTGTGATGATAAGAAGTTTTCTTAATGTGGTTATGTTCCTGATAAAATAAATTGTAATTGGCCATAAGAAATAAAACTGTTCTTCCATTGCTAATGACCATAAATGGTTTAAATAACTTTGCGGATCCAAACCGTTGAATACAAAAAGAAAATTTTGAAGGTATATAAAATAATAGGGGTAATTATTTTTAAGAAATTGAAAACTGTTTGCTTTGCTGAATAAAAAAAGTGCAAGAAAAAATACGCTTATAAACAAATAATAAATTGGAAAAATTCGCAAGGCACGTCTTGCATAAAAATTTTTGAAGTAATGATTTTCGTTTATTGAGTTTAAAAGTACTTTTGTAATCAGAAAGCCAGACAAAACGAAAAAGACCTCCAGGCTTATCCATCCAAATTTAAAAAACCCAATGCCAGGAAAATAATGGCAACAAATAATCCAAAGAATGCCAATGCCTCTGAAAGAGTCTAATCCTTTATAATAGATATAACCTGATTCTGATTGCATCCTGTTAAAAGCTGAATATTCAGGCTTTAAATTTATATAATAATTTTCTCACAATATATTTTCCAATTAAATCAAATTCGATATTAACAACATCACCTTTATTTACATATTGAATATTTGTATGATTATATGTAAAAGGAATAATTGCAACCTTAAAGCTTTTCTTTTTTACGTCAAATACCGTAAGGCTAATTCCATTAATTGAAAGAGAGCCCTTTTCAATAATCAGGGATGAAAATTTTTTAGAAAATTCAAATTCAAAAATCCAGCTTCCAGCTTTTTCTTTTCTTTTTTTGCAAATTGCAGTTGTATCTACATGACCTTGTACCCAATGACCGTCAAGGCGACTATTAACGGTCAGGCATCTTTCAAGGTTTATAATTGTCCCTTTTTTCCAATCGCCAATATTGGTTTTATTCAATGTTTCTTTTATAGCAGTTACTCTATATTTATTATCTTTTACTTCTTCCACGGTCAGGCAGGCTCCGTTATGCGATAAGCTCTGATCCACCTTTAATTCGCTTGACAAAGAGGATTCTATCCAAAAACTTTTGTTGGAGCCATTGGAAATGACCTCTTTAATAATAGCCGTGGTTTCAATAATGCCAGTGAACATTCTGCAAATCTAAACAACCAGCACACGGCAATCAGCTGGTTACCGATAAAATTTTGCAGTTAATAAAAACTTTAAACATTAAACTTGAATCTTTAAATATTCCCGCCTATATTTGCTGCCCATTTAAAAAACTACCAAGGAGGTATAAAAATGCTGATTATAGACTCAAAAGATTGCGAAGTAATAGACAAAGCACTCAAGAAGTATAAAAAGAAATTCGAGAAATCGAAAACCTTGCTTCAATTACGTGAAAGACAGTGCTTCATTAAACCATCGGTCAAGCGTCGTGGTGAAATTCTAAAAGCAATCTACAAACAGAAAATTGCAGCCGGCACTATAGAAGGGAAATAATTACTTCTTAGGGTCTTATTAATAAATAGCAGCAAAGTTTTATAACTTTGCTGCTATTGTTGTTTATGGTTTTACCCGATTCTCAAATCCAATCCTTTCTTGATTACCTGAAATTTGAAAAACGATATTCAGCTCACACTGTTATCGCTTATCAAACTGATCTTACCGATTTTTTTAAATATGTCACTAATGTATTTGGAGAATTTACACTTCCCGAAATTTCACATTCCTATATACGAAGCTGGCTTGCATCATTAAAAGAAAAAGAAATTACTTCACGAAGTATCACCCGAAAGATTTCATCACTTCGTTCTTTTTTTAAATACCAAATAAAGTCAGGGGCACTCACTGCATCACCAATGGGTCAGGTAATAGCGCCAAAAATGGGAAAACGGTTACCCGTTTTTATCAAAGAAAAAGAAGCCGGGCAAATGATTGAAATTTTAAATGTTTCAACTGAAGATTGGAAATCTTTGAACACAAAATTGCTTGTAAAACTTTTTTACAATACAGGTATGCGGTTGAGTGAATTGATAAATATGAAGGATTCACAAATTGATTTCAGCCTTTCACAATTAAAAATTTTGGGCAAAGGAAATAAAGAAAGAATCATTCCTGTCTCCGGAGAATTGCTGGATGATATTAAAGATTATCAATCGCAAAAAAGGAAAAAATTTGCAGACCCTACTTTTGTTTTCTTAATAAATGAAAAAGGTGTTAAACTTTCTCCCAAATCTGCCTACCTGTTGGTAAATAAGATTCTTGGTTCAGCCACTACACTAAATAAAAAAAGTCCGCATATTTTACGTCATAGTTTTGCCACACATCTTATGAATAATGGAGCAGACCTCAATGCAGTAAAGGCATTGCTGGGGCATAGCAGTCTTGCAGCCACCCAGGTTTACACCCACAATACTATTGGAAAATTAAAAGAGGTGTTCAAAAAAGCACACCCAAAAGCTTAATTTTTTTCAGGAACACAATAAAATTGTTCAAGTAATTTTTTGAATTTCTCAATTCAGTTTGTAACTTGAATGGGCAAAAAGTTTTGAAGCGGATCATAAAATTCAACACTTCAAAAGTTCTTTAATTATTGTTCATTTAAAAAAAATAAGACCTATGAACGTAAACATTCAGACAGTAAGATTTGATGCAGACAACAAATTGATCGATTACATCAAACGCAAGATGGAAAAGCTGAGTACTTTTCATGACAGCATCATCCGTGTTCATGTGTTTCTGAAACTTGATAATGTAGCTCATAACATTAAAGACAAGATTGCAGAGATCAAAGTACACGTACCCCGTTACGATTTTTTTGTAAAAGCTGAAAGCAAATCATTTGAAGAATCATTCGACGACGCTTTTGATTCATTAGTAATTCAACTAAAACGAAAAAAAGAAAGGCAGGCAGCATAAAAGAAATTGAAATCTCACTAAAGGTGAGATTTTTTTTTATTTTGAATTTAGCGATAGAGCTACTATTCTCGTCCCTTGCAATTTGTGATTCGTTCTTTTTTTCCTCTTTCAGTAAAAAAAAGAATCACTCTTTAGGAGTTGAAATTCTATTCTCCAAAGAAATCACACAATCAATTGAAAACAAGTAAAAAAAAACCAGATATAGATTTTTGCAATTATCAATTTCCCTTACCTTTGCCCTCCCTAAATAATTGGGGGTAGTTCTTTATTGCCTTTTTCGCATTAGAATTTAATACCAACGGCGGAAATAATAATCCGCCACCTTAGCTCAGTTGGTAGAGCAACTGATTTGTAATCAGTAGGTCGCCAGTTCGACTCTGGCAGGTGGCTCAAGGCTTTGTAAATTTGAAATTATATAATTGAGGATTTACAATAATGGGCAAGTAGCCAAGTGGCCAACGGCAGCAGACTGTAAATCTGCTCTCTTACGAGTTCGGTGGTTCGAATCCATCCTTGCCCACTTTATCTGCCGAAGCTTTAGCGAAGGCAGGAGTTCTTTGTATCATGACCGTGAAAATATGCTATAAGTATTTGCAAATTTGCACTTCAGCACATTATCACATTATCTTGCGGGAGTAGCTCATTTGGTAGAGCGATAGCCTTCCAAGCTATAGGTGGCGAGTTCGAGCCTCGTCTCCCGCTCCAAAAGAAAAGTCATTAGTCAGTAAATTGCTAAATCATTTTTGATGCTTTAGTTTTCAATGACTGATTAACCATTGACTCAATGATTTTTTAAAAAGCCGTTGTAGCTCGTGGCAGAGCATCCCGATAATATCGGGAAGGTCATAAGTAAAGAAACAAGTTCTTTTAAAAATGAGAATTGAGGAATTTACGCTGAATAGCTATACCAGCCGTTGTAGCTCAGTGGCAGAGCACTTCCTTGGTAAGGAAGAGGTCAAGGGTTCAATTCCCTTTAACGGCTCAATAGATTATTGAAACGCCGTTAATGAATTTGAGCTCAGTGGAAGTGCATCCCAATTGGTAGCGGGAAGATTAAGGTTCCTGATACGGCGGAGCTGATCAGGATGCTGACATGAAATCATCAGCATACAATTCCCTTTTATGGCTCTTTCTGTTTAGATTTGCAATTTCAAATTGCAAATTGGATCTGAAAAAAATTCTGCACGATGCAGGAATGGTTCTTATATTTTTATTTTGTAAAAACAACTTTTAAAACCGATAACAATGTCAAAAGAGACCTTTAAGAGGGACAAACCCCACGTTAACGTTGGTACCATTGGGCATATTGACCATGGCAAAACAACACTTACTGCTGCTATTACTACCATTCTGGCTAAGAAAGGTATGGGCAATACAGCAAAAAAATATGATGAAATTGATGCTGCCCCTGAAGAAAAAGAACGTGGTATCACAATTAATACGGCTCACGTTGAGTATCAGACGTTAAATCGTCATTATGCTCACGTAGACTGTCCTGGACACGCTGACTATGTTAAGAACATGATTACCGGTGCTGCTCAAATGGATGGTGCCATTCTTGTAGTTGCAGCAACCGACGGGCCAATGCCTCAAACCAAGGAACACATTTTATTGGCACGCCAGGTTGGCGTACCTCAGATCGTTGTTTTTATGAACAAGGTTGATCTGGTTGATGATCCTGAATTACTTGAACTGGTTGAAATGGAAATCCGTGAATTATTGACGTCATACGGTTTTGATGGCGATAAAACGCCAATCATTCAGGGTTCTGCAACGGGCGCATTAGCCGGTGATGAAAAGTGGATTGCCAAGATAAACGAGTTAATGGATGCTGTGGATAGTTATATTCCATTGCCTCCACGTTTGGTTGATCTTCCTTTCCTGATGAGTGTAGAGGATGTATTCTCTATAACTGGCCGTGGTACAGTTGCTACCGGTCGTATTGAAAGAGGCCGTATTAAAGTAGGTGAGCCCGTTGAGATCGTAGGTTTAATGACAACTCCGTTATCTTCTACCTGTACAGGTGTTGAGATGTTTAAGAAATTGCTTGACGAAGGAGAAGCCGGTGATAATGCAGGTCTTTTATTACGTGGTATTGAAAAGACTCAGATTCGTCGTGGTATGGTTCTTTGTAAACCAGGTTCTATCACTCCGCATACTGAATTTAAAGGAGAGGTCTATGTATTAAGCAAAGAAGAAGGCGGACGTCATACCCCATTCTTTAATAAATACCGTCCGCAGTTCTATTTCCGTACTACCGATGTAACCGGCGAAGTTACGTTGAATGCAGGTACTGAAATGGTTATGCCGGGTGATAACACATCATTGAATGTTACGTTAATTCAGCCTATCGCAATGGAAAAAGGTTTAAAGTTTGCGATTCGTGAAGGTGGCCGTACTGTAGGTGCCGGCCAGGTAACTGAAATTGTAAAATAAAAGCCCTATAAATCCTCTTCCAATTGGCGGAGACTTTGTGGAAGCTCTTTTATATCTTTGCAAAGTACTTAGGCGGAACGCTTAGGTACTTTGCTATTTTAAAAGTTCTTTAAAAATTTATACTCTTGTAAATCCCTCCTTTGGAGGGTGGGGAGGCTATTTACGGGCATGGTGCAACGGTAGCATACGGGTCTCCAAAACCTTTGATCTGGGTTCGAATCCTAGTGCCCGTGCTGAATAAAAAGGCTAATGATTCGAAAAATTTAACGTTTAATGGTTCTATGAAAACCTTAACGTTTAAATCCTTAAACGAATCAGACGACTTAAACGATTTAAACAAAAAATGATGAATAAATTTACGGCATACCTGAAGGATTCTTACAAAGAACTGGTACATAAAGTAACCTGGCCAAACTGGGATCAGCTGCAACAATCAACTATGATCGTTTTGGGAGCTACCCTGATGATAACGGCTGTGGTTTGGATCATGGATTTTGCGTCTAATAATGCCATGAAATTGATTTACTCGTTTTTTAAATAATAATTATGGAAGCAACAACACCGATTGTAGAAAAGACAGAGAAAACAGAGAAGGAAAATAAATGGTACGTGCTGCGTGTGGTAAGCGGAAAAGAACGTAAAATAAAGGAATACCTGGATAAGGATATTGTTCGTAATGGCTGGACAAATACTGTTAAACAGATCTTTTTACCGGTTGAAAAAGTGTACAAGGTCGTAAATGGTAAAAAAGTAATGCGGGAGAGAAATTTTTATCCGGGTTATATTATGATAGAAGTTGCTGATGGAAAACTGAATGATGATATGATCCAGTCCATGAGTAATATCAGTAACGTAATGCACTTTCTTACTGATGGCAAAGGATCAAAAGGCAATATCATTTCTTTACGTAAGGCAGAGGTAAATAAAATGCTGGGTAAGGTAGATGAGATGAGCGGCGTTGGTGGTATTGTGATGAGCGAACCGTTTATTGTAGGCGAAACCATAAAAATCATTGATGGACCTTTCAACGATTTCAATGGTGTAATTGAAGAAGTAAATGATGAAAAGAAGAAATTAAAAGTAACAGTAAAAATATTTGGACGATCAACTCCTGTGGAATTGAATTATAT
>JANOFP010000185.1:0-15320 GCA_031413675.1 Bacteroidota bacterium | reverse complement strand
CTGCACTCAATCCTGTAAACAGGCCCGATGACTGATAGCTACCATTACCAATTTTAAACTGATAAGTTCCCCAGCCACCACTGGCACTTGCATATATTTTTCCAAGATCAGCAGCAGTACATCCCCTTACATTAATTACAGAATCAATATTAAGTTTCAGCAGCTGTGATGGTTGATTAATTGTATAGGTTCTTGAAACGGTGCAACCACTTCCAATATCAGTAATGGTCACAGACTTATTACCCGTACCAAGATTATTGATGCTGATTGTTGTTGCACCTGTACTCCATAAATAACTGAAATTACCCGTGCCGCCAGTTACATTCAGACTGATAGAACCATTTGTTTCTGCTTTACAAATAATATCACTTACAGTTGCGTTTACAATAATCTCATTGAAAGTGGTTACAACTACAACCGGAAGGATAGCCGTACATCCATTATTATCTGTAACAATGAATGAGTAATTACCGGTAGCCAGATTACTGATGTTCTTTGATGTTGATGTAAATCCATTCGGGCTGGTCCAGCTATAACTTAATGCACCCGTACCACCGGAAACTGTAACACTGATAGAACCTGTACTAAGTCCAAAACAAGTGCTTTGAACAGTATTTAAAATTGCTGTAAGCAATGGCGGCTGATTCACTGTTTTAGTTACAAAACCTGTGCAGCCATTTGCATCTCTTACTGCAATTGTATAGGTACCCGCCGCAAGATTGCTGAATATGTATGGCAAGGTGCTGGTAGGTATTGCTGGCAGAAAGTTTACACCATCAATACTAAACTGGAAAGGCGCCGTTGCATTTACATTCGTTATGGATATTGAACCATTATTTCCGCCAAAGCAGGAAACATCAGAAACCGATGCTGAAGGATTAAATGCCTCACTAGCGACAACAGTACAACTTGCTGTAGTAGTACAACCATGTGCATCCGTTACAGTAACTGTATATGTACCTGCAGGTAAACTTGTAATTGTTTCTGCGGTTGCTCCGTTACTCCATAAATAAGAGTACGGTGCTGTACCACCTAATGCTGCAACAGTTGCGCTGTTTGCACATGATGTTGATGTCCCAGTTGCCGTTGCAGATAAAACAAGTGGCTCTGTTACTACATAATTTGATTGTGCTGTACATCCATTATAATCAGTAACGGTTACAGAATAATTTCCTGCAATAAGATTGCTTATGGAACTTGAAGTTGCTCCATTGCTCCATAGATAAGTATAAGGAGCAGTTCCACCTTCTGCAAGAACAGATGCTGTTCCGTTTGATTCGGCAAAACATAAATTGTTAGTGCCGCTTGGTGTTGCATTTAAAACAGTTGGTTCTGTTATTGTCACATCAATTGTACCCGGTCCATCTGCATTTTCATCTGTAATGTAAATGTTCGAACCATTGCCATCAACTAAAGCCAAATGATAGGTACCAGGAGAAAGATTAGTGGGGTCTTCATCATGCGAAACAAAAATCGCATCACCTTCTTTTGTCCATGTATATACAAATTGTGCTTTACCATACGTGGTGGTAATATTAATGCTTCCGTTTGCTGCACCATTACAGGTTACATCTGTATAGTTATCCAAAGTTATTAAAGTTGGGTATCCATCACAGGCGCCAGGTACGGGTTGAAAACCTGTTGCTGCATCATTATCTGTACCATTAGTAAGCCATGGAACGATATCAACTGTTGGTAATGTAAGTTTATTGATAAAATTTTGAGCGGCTGCTGAGCCGTACCAGTTGCAGGAAGCATTTACTGTTTGGCTGTTGGTTCCATTGTTAATTGAAATGGAATCGCCGGTGAAACTGTTGTTGTTGATGTTAACAGTAACTCCACCTTGTAAGTTACCAAAACCAATATAGGGTGTAATCGTATTTACAAGATCAAATAATATGACAGAATGCTTAAAGCCGTTTATTTTATTATTCAAAATATTGATAACTGCCCCCGGAGGGATGACAGAATTGATTCCGCTTGATGCATCTTCTGTATATAAAGTAATAGCCGGGCAAACTGGTAATACATTGGCTGGATTGCGGGGTTGTAGGTTAGTACCATTAAGAGTTAACTCGTTATTTTCAACGATTAGATTTGACAGGTTCCCCCTTAACATAATGGGACGAATAAACTGTCCTTCTACTGTACTTAAATCCCCGCCATAATTCATGATATTCCCACGAAGGATGATAGAAGGATTCAAGACACTATTCAGAAAAATCAGGTTGAAATTTCCAAGCAAACTAGTTGTACCGGGCATAGCGGTAGCTAATATTGTATTATTCTCTGCTTTAAATAAACTGGATGCTCCTGCACCATTGCCATTTCTCCGGCTGTATTGAATAAACGGAAGTATTCCGCCTCCACCATCCAACAAATTATTGCTGAACTCAAAATTTGAAGATTCAATAATGATATTGGTTACATTGACAGCATTGTTTGTGTTGTAAATTCTATTTCCAGTTACATTCAAATTTGCATAGCGGCTGCCTGCCACAAATGCATTTGCACGGTCTACTGTATTATTGATAATGTTTACATTATCCACCACGCTGTTATTCCCCATATTGGCATGGGTTTGAGTGCGGGCCACTGTACCAGTAACAACAAATGAGTTGTTATCAATGATAACATTTTTTACTCCATGAATACTGAATGTATTTCCGTTGGTTATGTTTTGCTTTTCAAAACGATTATCCGCAATGTAGTATTCCGAGCTTATTAAAGAAGATGGCGCTGCACTAAGCGGGGCCTGGGTGCCCGGTGCGGTAACACCCAAAAGAATAACCTGGCTTAAACTTGAATTGATGATAAACCGGTTTTTCTGCATTGCTATACTACCATAGTTCTGCACAATAGCGGGTGATACAATATTAAAATTTAACGATAAGGCTATCTTATTACCGGGGTCGAAGGTTAATCCCTGCAATGAAATATCAGAAGCAGCAAGGTTTATGGTAGCACCACTGATAGTGGATTCAGAATTCCGGGTTGGGTTAATCTGCAGTTTGTCCGCGGGATTGTTTGGTGAATTTTGATAGTTGGCCCCTAAAATAGTCAGTCTTTTAGGAATTGTAAAATCAGACATTACATAAGCACCTGCATCCACAAAAATGGTATCGCCTGCCTGTGCTCTTGAAATTGCAGTAGTAATTGTTGCAAGTGGTGCAGATGGAATACCCGGATTTGCATCGTTACCAACCGGGTTAGCACCTGTGCTAAATACATCACCGGTTAAACTATTATCATTTACATAAAATTTATTCTGTCTTCCTGTACATACACCTGACAAAGGCTGAAAGCCGTTAGCAACACTGTTATCTGTTCCATTGATGAGCCATGGACTGTAACTAGCATTTCCGGATATTTTAGGTATAACAATATTTTGATCCGCAGATCCATACCAGTTACATGTAGCGTTCATACCGTTTCCGCCAATTTTATTGATGGCCTTTTGCCCAATACCCAAAAAGCTGTTCTGTGATATTGTTCCGCCGTTTGTATTAACAAAAACTCCATCGCCAACATAAGAGCTGAATGTATTGCCTGTAATGGTTAAACCGGCAAGTGTTCCAAAATCTGCCCCTGCCCATACACCACTTGAAAATCCCGGGTTAAAGGCTGCAATGGTATTGTTACTTAAAGTAGCCGTTAATCTTGTGCCTGCAAAATTTACAGCGATATACTCTGCATTAATAGTATTACCATCAATCGTAAATGTTTTTGTTGCCAGATTTATAACAGGATCAATGCGGACAAAAACTCCCTGGTTGCCATTTTGAAGTTTACAGTTTCTCACACTACCACCACTTTGAATGATAATTGGAGTAACCCCAGCAGCTAAGTCACCTGTAACAGAAAGATTACTGATATGTACATCACCTGTTATGCTTTGTGCTGTTTGAATAACACCCTGCTCTGCAAACGTACTTGGCGGTACAGCGGGAGGTGCTATGGTTATAGCAGGTTTAAGAATAGAAGTAAGGTTTTGTCCTGCTCCAAAAATAGAAATGCCTTTATCTGTTGTAACCTGCTCAGTAAAAGTTCCGGCATCTACATATATATAATCATCGGCTGCTGCCTGTGTTAATGCATAACTGATGGTAGCGAAAGGAGCAGACTGTGAACCATTATTACTGTTACTGCCAATGGCCGAAGTAAATACATCACCTGTACGGCTGTTATCATTTACATAATAAACATTTCGGCCACTGCAGGCTGCATTCACCGGTTGAAAACCATTGTTGCTGCTATTATCTGTACTATTCGTTATGTAAGGAATGTAATTAATACTTCCGCTAATCATTGCTGCAATTGTACCGGCAGTTGTTGTGCCATACCAGTTACAGGTTGCATTGGGTGTATTGCCTGTATTATATGTACGAATTGCAAGTGGGAAGCCAACTATGCTGTTAAGGTTATAATTACCGTTATAGCTGTTTACTTCCATCCCTATACCAAAGGTCCCGGTATTGGTAAGTAAATTATTTTGAATTGTAAGTTGTGGTAAAGGCCCAAAATCGAGACCACCAAAAATACCGGCAAAAAAACCTGCCGGGTTAGTAATTGTATTATTAATGATAATAGCAGTCAAGCCGCTACCCTGGCAGTTAATACCTATCCCCTGGGGCTGTATATAATTATTTTCAATCAACGCTGTTTTTATTGCAGATTCAATTCTGAAAAAAACACCTTGACCTCCATTAAGTAATGTGCAGTTTTTTACACTACCTCCACTCTGAATGATGATGTTTTGAGAACCTCCACTACTATTAATCGAAAGATTGCTTATATGCACATCGCCTATTCCTTGTGTTGTTGCAAACAAACCAATTTCAGAAAACGGCCCTGGTGCAGGAACTAATGTTGTTGCAGGCGGTGTAAACAGGGTTGCTGTTTGACCCCCTCCAATAATTGTAATTCCTTTATTGATGATTACCTGTTCTGCATAATTTCCTGCATCAATATAAATCGTATCGCCTTCAATTGCCTGAGATATTGCATAGTTAAGTGTTGCATATGGAGCAGACTGTGAACCGTTGTTTGCATTATTACCCACAGCGGTTGTGTATACATCATTAGTTGTGCTGTTATCATTTACATATTTAAATGGGCTGGCAATGCTGCCGCTATATAATTGCAGGCCTTTATCGGCACTGCGTGCAAAGAATACAATTTTATCGCCCAGTTTTTGGTAAACATAATCTGTCGGGAAATTAAATGCAATGCCTAAAACAGGGACTATACCATCACCATTAGTGTTGAACTCCTGTAATAAAAAAGTACCCGTTGCTGTTCCGTCACTTTGCCAAATTTCATAGCCGGTTGTACCATCATTTGCCGTAAATAATACTTTATTGCCATAAGCAGCTATTGTGGCATTTGGTCTTGAGCCAGTTGAACCAGGCAGAATATCTTTTACAAGATAGGTGCCTGTAGTAGTGCCATCAGTTGCCCATAATTCAAACTCACCATTTGTATTTCCGGTTGAGCTTGCAGTAAAAAATACTTTACCCCCGGAAAAAACAAATTGAAAAGGAGTAGAATTGTTTGTACCCGGGTTAATGTCCTTTAGCATAAAAGTTCCTGCATCGGTTCCATCGCTTGTCCAGGGTTCATTACCGGCAGCAGTACCATTACTTGCGCTGAAGTAAAGCTTTCCACCACAATTAGTAAGCTGGTAAGCATTTGTAGAGGTAGTACTTAAAACTTTTACTTGCGTTACAGCTCCACCATTATCACTTTTCCATAACAATGTCTGGTTAGATGAGTTTCTTCCTGTAACATATAATGTATTGCCTACAACACCCAAATCAATTCCAGTGGTAACGACTGATGCAAAATCAGAAATTGTATTTGTAACACCATCAATTTTAATAAGCCTGTTACCAGCTGGTATTCCAAGCACATTACCTGTAACCAGGTTCATTATTGCATACGCATTGTTGCCAAAACTAATTACTTCACTTATACCAAATGTTCCGGTTGCGGGACCGGCTACCAAATCAATAACTAATGTGGTGCCTGCCGCAGTGCCATCCGAACGCCAAAGCTCAATACCATATGATGGATGATAAGCAGTAAAGTAGAGATAGTTATTACTTATAAAAAACCGGTTAGGTCCGCTATTAACAGATCCGGGGTTGATATCTGCAACCAGTACAGTACCGGCTTCTGTTCCATCTGTTTTCCAAAGTTCAGTTCCATTTACGCCATCTGATGCAGTAAAATAGATAGCACCACCATAAACAAAAAACTGGGCAGGATTTGAAGGGGCTTTACCCGGCCAGATATCTTTTAACATCACAGTACCGGCAGTGGTTCCATCACTTTTCCAAAGTTCATTACCATGTGTATCATCAACTGCTGCATAGTAGTAATATCCATTATGAACAAGTGTGCCAAATAAATTCGCACCTGAATTAGGTGTGCCAATTTTTATAGTATTAATATCTTTTACCAATGTTGTATTTGCGTTTGTTCCATCAGTACTCCATAGTTCACTACCATTATCATTGGTATTGCCCCAAAAGAATAGTTTTCCGCCGGCTGATGTCATTGTTATTGAAACCATTCCTAAAGCACCTCCGGATGCACCATCAGTGAGTTGAACTGTTCCTGCTGCTGTACCATCTGATTTATATAAAACACTCCGTGAAGGCAATTCCACATCAGTACCGATGAAATAAACATTGTTGTTGTATGCAAACAAACCATTAGCATTTACACTATTTATTCCAGGATAAATATCTTTTACGATACCCGTACCGGCAGTAGTGCCATCAGTTGCATATAGCTCATTGCCATTGGGGCCTCCTCCCCTGAAGAATAATTTACCATTGGCAATTGTAAACTGATCAATAGCTGAGCTGTTGCCAATCGTTAAAATAATTCCATCAGCCACCAGGTTTCTTACCATCACAGTTCCTGCTTCAGTACCATCTGTCTTATATAAATCAGGATTTGCATTGTTAATAGTTGAAGCAGTAAAATAAAGAGCACCGTTAAATGCAATAAGATTATTAGGCTGAGAACTTCCGCTACCCGCTACAATATCTTTTACCCTGTATGTTCCTGCATCTGTACCATCTGTTGCCCATAATTCAATACCATCGGGGCCATCATTAGCAGCAAAATATACTTTACCATTAAAGACGGCCGCTTTATGATTTACTGTACTTATGCTACTTGTGCTTCCTGGAAAAATATCTTTAATCATAACCGTACCGGCTGCGGTACCATCCGTTTTAAAAAGTTCTCTTCCTCCAAATTCATCCACTGCTGTGAAATAAACATCATTACCCATAGCCACAAAAGTATATGCTTGATTGCTGGTTGGTGCCGGGTGCGATGTAGTAGGGCCAGGAAAAATATCTTTCACCAATGCTGTTCCTGCAACTGTACCGTCGGTTTTCCAAAGTTCAGCCCCCGTTCCAGCATCGCCGGCAAAATATAAAATACCATTATGAAAAAAGTACCGGTTCAGGCAAAATGTACATTCGCTGAATCCATCCCGAACAATAAACGTACCTGCACTGGTACCATCCGTACGCCATAACTCAAACCCATTTACTCCGTCATTAGCTGTAAAAAAAAGCAACCCATCACCAGCGGTGAAATTGATGAAACCGGTGCTTCCGGCTCCGGGAGTGATATCTCTTACCATTTCTGTACCTGCATTTGTCCCATCCGATTTCCATAATTCATTTCCGCTTATTCCATCATTTGCTACAAAATAAACAGTGGTGCCAACACGCTGTATCAAAGTAGAACCAAGGGAACTAGTGGTAGCAGTTGTATTAATTTCTTTAATAAGACTGAATGGCTGTGCAAAAACGTTAACAGAAATAAATAAGCAGGTAAGCAGGGTAAACTTTTTCATGTTTCAATAGTTAGATGTTATAGAATGGTGGCTTGTAAACTTTACAAATAATAAATATGTTGCAACTAATGATTTTTGATTGTGGCTTTCTACAGGTATAAGACGGGAAATAAAAAGGGGAAAACACGGTTCAGTAATTCACGCTGTAAATATGAAATGAAATAGTAATGAAAACAATTCCCCTTTCGGGGAATAGGCTATAGTAATTTTACTTTTTGCAGCGCTTCAATTTTATTCTGCACATTCAGTTTCCGGTAAACATTTTCAAATGCATCTTTACTGTTTCGTGACTCACATCAATGCGTACGGATATCTGCTCATAGGTTAACCCCAATGATAATAGGTGTACAACCTCTTTTTCCCGTTGGGTGAGTAAATGCATAACAGCTTTGATTAATGAATAAAATGACAGTGTGAGATATAAAAATCTGTATGGATGGAATACAAAACAATTCCCCTTTCGGGGAATCGGTTACAGGAGTTTGAATTTATTCAGGGCTTCAATTTTATTTTGAACGTGGAGTTTCTGGTAAATATTCTTAAGATGTTTTTTTACTGTTTCATGGGTTACCCCAAGCCGTTCAGCAATTTCTTTATACAATAAACCTTTTGATAAAAGTTCCAGCACTTCTTTTTCACGAATGCTTAATGATGATCCCTCATTATTCACAACAGGTTTCTGGAAACTTCCAATAACTTTTCTTGCAATATATGGGCTCATGGGTGAGCCGCCATTGTATAAATCACGGATGGCTTTTATTATTTCATCAGCTGTCACCGGATCTTTTAATATATAACCTGATGCGCCACATTTCAACGCTTCAAAGATGGTATCGTTATCATCATGAATGCTGCATACCATGAATTGTGTATTGCGCATTTTATCTTTTATACGTACAATCAATTCAGTTCCCCGCATTCCTGGCAGGCTGATATCACAAATAACTATATCCGGCGGGAAGCTCATCAATTCACTCATTGCTTTTTCTGCACTGGCATAAGATCCAATAAGTGACAGTTCATTTTGGCTCTTAATAATTGTTTCCAGTGCGATGCGGAACTGATCATTATCTTCTACAATTGATACGGTAATCATAAATTTTATTTCAGGGGTATTTCAAATGTTAGTTTAAGTCCGTCTTTGTTTTCTATAAAAAGCATTCCTTCCAACTGTTGTGTACGCTTCCGCATATTCTTCATTCCATTGCCTGTTTCGTTGCTGATGCCTGTTTCCATTCCTTTGCCATTATCGGATACAACAATGCGCAGTTTATCATTACAGCTTATTGAAACTTCCGTTCTGTCGGCACCGGAGTGTTTGATAATATTATGTAACGCCTCCTTTACTAATAAATGAATATGCCTACGGGCATCGCCGCTAATTTTTTTGTCAGGTATCTCTTCGGGTATGGTCATAAAAAATTTACCTGGATAGTTCTCCATCATCTGCCTTGATTGCAATTGTAAATAAGAGATCAAACTACTGAGACTATCATTCTCCGTATTCAGACTCCATATTACTTCTTTCATTTTTGCTGACAACTCACCAACTGATTGGTAAATTTTATCGACTTCAGTACCTGCAACATCATCCTTCATTTTATTTTTTGTCATTTCAGTAAGCAGCCGCACCCCTGATAATCCGGCACCGATATCATCATGCATTTCAGAAGAGATTCGTTGTCTTTCCATTTGCACTGCTAGTTGTTTTTCAAGTAATGTTTTTTGTTTACGCAACTGGTAACGATAAATAAACCGTGCAATTAAAAAGATTGCAGCTAGTAAACAGAGTGCTGCTATTGATTTAAACCACCAGGTAAGCCACCAGGGCGGACGGATGGTGAATTGATAACTGATTGGTTCTGTCCATTGTTTTGATTCACCAATTGCTTTTACCTGCAACTCATAACTGCCATGCGAAAGGTTCCTGAACTCAGCAAATGATTGTGCTGATGGATTGTTCCAATTATTATCCAAACCCAATAAACGATAACTGTATTTTACCTTATGCAGCGCCTGCCAGTCAATGGCAGCAAAATGAAAACTGATATGGTTACGGCTATAAGGCAATGAAAGTTTCACCGGGTAATTCTGAAATGGTTTGATACTGGCAAACCGGATCCTTGTTTTTGTACTGTCTGCGAAAGATCTGAAATCAAAAAACTGTTCGTTGATTTCTATATAGCTTAAACTTAATGAACGTGGTGATGAAGGAATGAATGGAATATTCAAATCACGGGTGATAAGAGCTTTACCCGTTCCCAACCAGATGCGGTTGTCATTATCGATACAAACACTATTTAAATTAAAATCAGTTGACTTCAGGCCATCCTCCAGCCCAAAGCTATAAACAGCATAATCAGTTATTGGTTTTGACGAAGTATCTTTTACCGGAACCAAAAGAGAAAGCCCCCTGTCAGTCCCTGCCCACAACCGGCCGGTTGCATCTATTTCAACCGACCAGATATCGTTAAAAGCAAAGCCTTGCTTTTCGGTATAATAAGTAAAACTTTTTCCATCAAATTTACAAAGGCCGGCACCCAATGTACCAAACCAAAGATTACCTGTACTGTCTTCTGTTATAGATGTAACGCTTTTTGCAAACAAACCCTGTTTCTCCGAGAAAACAGTAAAGTGTTTTCGGTCATATCTGACTACACCGCCATCAATTCCAAACCACAGATCTCCATTCTTATCTTCTAGTGTTGTATAGACCTTATTGCAGGGAAATCCACCGTTACCGTTGTAATAAATAATATCTGTTCCGTTAAATGCAGCTACTCCTTCGTCAGAGGTGCCAATCCATATCATTCCATTCTTATCTGCAAAGAGTGAAAAATATACTGAAAGTTTTGCTGGCGGCTGGTAGTACAAAAAATTTTTATACTTATACTTATAAAATCCAGCGCCGTCATTTTCTCCAAACCACAGGTTTCCCTTTTTATCGGCCATTGCTGATCTGAAACCACGCAATGTTAAAAAATCTTTTTCGAAGCATTTCACAAGACTAACGCCATCAAATTTATAAAGTCCGGTTGCTTCAGTACCAAACCAAAGATGTCCATTTACATCTTTAAGAATTGGCCGTACGCGGCTATTACCGAAATTCTCCAATGTGATTTTTTCTGAAAAGCCCTTATCATTAATTTTATTAACCCCACCGCCGCTTGTACCTATCCATATATTGTCAGTTTTCTCTTCAATCATCGAAAGGATTTTGTCATCTGAAAGGCCTTTTGTTTTATTGTAAATGACAAAATTTTTACCATCGAATTTATTTACACCACCATAACGTGTGGCAATCCATACATTATCCTTTTTGTCAACCAGCATTGCCATAATGGAATTATTGGAAAGGCCATTGCTTTCTGTATAATGTGTAAAGAACTTACCATCATATTTTGTAAGCCCGTTAGAAGTGGAGCCTATCCAGAAATTACCTTTGCTGTCTTCCTGTATTGACAATATATCATTGAGGTTTTTTATAAGAGGATAAAATTTACTGAAATTGGTGCCGTCAAATCTTATAATGCCCACACTGGTTCCAAACCATAAAACACCTTTGCTGTCTTCCGTATTAAAACGAATATTATTTGTCGGCAAACCTTCGCGGGTTGAATAATTAATAAAATTTCCACCATCATACCGTATAATACCGCCATTGTGTGAACTAATCCAGATATTTCCTTTTTTGTCCCTGCCAAGATGGTTTATTAAATTATTTGGTATCCCATTTTTTTCAGTGAATTGCAGAAAATTTTCACCGGTGAAAACAGAAATACCGCCATAGGTGCCTATCCATATATTCCCCTTTTCATCATCAGTAATGCTGGTGATTTTGTTATTTACCAGCCCTTCTTTTTGTGTATAGGTTGTAAGATAGGTTCCATCATACCTGCAAACTCCATAACCATCAGTACCAAACCACAAGTGACCGTTTCTATCTTCAAACAATGCGTTGATATAAGAATAACTTAAACCCTGGCCAATATCAAAATATTGAATATCCATTACCGCATTATCCTTAAACCGAAATGGCTGTACTATAACTGGTTTTGGTTCCTGCAAATTGATCTTTTCGCCAATAAGTTTTATGGGTTTTCCTGTCACCACCAACCTGTTATTATTTTTAAAGGGTGTTAAATTACTGTCAGCCAAAAATATTTGTTTATCAATATCAACCGGGTAAGCAGGAATTATTTCAGGCCTGGAATAAAGAGCATTGGTGTTTGATCCAATATTTTTTTTTGAAAGT
Source organism: Bacteroidota bacterium (assembly GCA_031413675.1). Lineage (GTDB taxonomy): Bacteria > Bacteroidota > Bacteroidia > Chitinophagales > Chitinophagaceae > VBAR01. The sequence goes on along the minus strand of JANOFP010000185.1, from coordinate 3,180 downwards.
GTTTTATAAGGAATAAGTTCCTGTTTACTCATTTCTTCCTTCCTTAAAAGCTTTCCTTTTACTGCATAAGGAATACCTGTAAGCACTGTATCGCCAACAGAATTAATCATTGGTTTTATTGAATCGCCGCTAAGTGGGTTGATATTGTATCCCTTATTAAGATCTAATACAACAGTAAGCGGTTCCGGGTATAAAGGTGGATTGATTTCTGTTTTTACATCAGAATTTCCTTTGCATCCGGCAAACAATAAGAGTATAACAACTTGAAACAGCTGGATACGCATCAATAGCTTTTATTTGTTGGCTGGTAAAAGCATAAACTTAATGAATATTTCAATGCATAAGTGCAAGTATAACCACCTGAATTATGTAAACCCGAATTTCTTAATCCTGCTCAGCAAATCATCTTTCATTATCTTCGCCGCTCACCCCTGTTGTAAAACAGTAAACTACTTCACATGAAAAAAAAGTCAACCCAGTTCGACAAGTTTACCAAAAAGAAAAGCAACGCCGCCATCAAAGAAGGCTTTAAGCAGGAAAAAAGAAAATGGAAAAAAGAGCGGGAGGAATTTTTTGATAAGAAACGAGAACAGTCTGCGGTCAGAAGCCGGCAGTCTGCAGATGGCATTCAGCAACCTGTAATTATTAAAAGAGAACAGTCTTCCGGCTCCATGCCTTTGAATAAATATATTGCCCATTGCGGTTTTTGTTCAAGGCGTGATGCAGCAGAAACAGTGAAACAGGGAAAAGTAAAAGTGAATGGTGTTGTAATCATGGAACCCGGACATAAAGTGTCTCCGACTGATGAAGTGGTAGTTAATGGCAAGAAAGCTGTTGTTTCAAAAAATTTAATTTACATCCTACTTAATAAACCGAAAGATTATATCACTACCACCGATGACCCGCATGGCAGAAAAACGGTATTGGATTTAATACACCGTGCAACTACTGAGAGAGTTTATCCTGTTGGCAGATTAGATAGAAATACTTCCGGTGTTTTATTATTTACCAATGATGGTGAGCTTGCACAAAAATTGACACATCCCAGCAATGAAATAAAAAAAATATACGCTGTTACGCTGGATAAAAATCTGGATAAAAAACATTTTGAAGAAATATTGAAAGGCGTTGTACTGGAAGATGGCCTTGCATCAGTAGATGTGCTTGCCTATGCTGATACAAAAGATAAAACTCAACTCGGTGTAGAAATACATAGCGGTAAAAACAGAATTGTACGCCGCATCTTTGAGCATTTAGGATATGATGTAAAAAATCTTGACCGGGTGATGTTTGCCGGACTTACTAAAAAAAATGTGGACCGGGGTAAATGGCGTTTCTTAAATGAAAAAGAAGTACGGGATTTAAAATTTTTTGGGAAAGGGAATCGCTGATTAGAATGATGGATATGATTTCGCTGATATTTTATTTTTTTTAGCTGCCTTTTTTTGTAATAAATGAGCAGAAGTCTGGAATGAATAAATGATTTCACTAATGCGTGTTTCGAATTTAATAGTTAAAGAAACCAATGACTGGATTGCACTGAACAAACCTTCAGGATTACTGTCCATTCCGGACCGTGAAGGAAAAGAAATTTCATTGAAGATACTATTGATTGAAAAATTCGGCAGCATTTATACAGTGCACCGGTTAGATAAAGGCACCAGCGGATTAATTGTATTTGCAAAAAATGAAACTGCTCACAAACATTTATCTCTTCAATTTGAAAACAGAGCTACAATAAAAATTTACCAGGGAATTATAATCGGTTCACCACAAAATAAAAAAGATACCATCACTGCTCGTATCATGGAGCACCCGGTGAAAAAAGGTACGATGGTGATAAACCGTAAAGGTAAAGAAGCCATCACCGATTATGAAGTGATGGAAGATTTTGGAATTTATTCATTGGTTCAATTTCAAATTCATACCGGAAGAACTCACCAGATACGCATACATATGAAAGACCTCGGTCATCCAATCGTTTGTGATGATGTATATGGTGATGGAAAACCAATCCTGCTTTCTTCTTTTAAAAAGAAATTTAACCTTGCAAAAAATGTGGAAGAAGAAAAACCAATAATGGGAAGGCTTGCTTTGCATTCACTTCAACTTAGTTTTTATGATAGCAATAATTCGTTGCATGAATTAGCAGCAGAACTTCCAAAAGATATGAGAGCAACCTTACAGCAATTAAGAAAAAGAAAATCTTAGCATTTTTCCAGGGCTTGTAAAATATCATTCAGTATATCATCCACATATTCCAATCCAACAGAAATACGAATCAACCCTGGTGTAATATTTACTTCGTGTCTTTCTGCTTCAGTCAATTTTGCATGTGTAGTACTTGCAGGGTGTGATGCAATACTTCTTGTATCGCCGAGGTTCGCTGTCATGGATAGCATTTGCAAACTGTTCAGAAATTTTTTACCACTTTCAAATCCTCCTTTCAATTCAAAACAAAATAATCCACCGCCGTTCTTCATTTGTTTTTTTGCAGTGGAATGTTGCGGATGACTTGCAAGAAATGGATATTTCAACGAAGAAATTTTTGAATGATTTTCCAACGTTTGAGCAATTTTTAATGCATTTGCAGCATGCCGTTCCATTCGTACATCGAGTGTCTCCAAACTTTTACTCAGTATCCATGCATTGAAAGGTGATAATGCCGGCCCTGTACTTCGACAGAATAAATAAATATCATGGATGAGTTCATTCTTTCCAACAATTACGCCACCCAAAACCCTTCCTTGTCCATCCAGCCATTTTGTTGCGGAGTGTACAACTAAGTCTGCGCCAAAATCTATTGGCTTTTGACAAACCGGAGTAGCAAAACAATTGTCAACATTCAGAATCAGTTTATGCTTTTTTGCAAGCTTCGAAACAAATTCCAAATCAATAATATCCAGTCCTGGATTTGTTGGCGTTTCCAGGTAAATCATTTTCGTATTGGACTTAATTGCTTTTTCCCATTCTTCCGGTTTATTTGCATTTACATAACTGCATTCAATTCCATACTTCGGTAAATATTTTGTAATAATTGAATGTGTACTTCCAAAAATAGAACTACATGATAAAAGATGGTCGCCACTTTTTAAATGCGTCATAAATGATGCAAAGACGGCACTCGTTCCCCTGCTGATCGCGCGCGTGCCCGCCGCGGGCCTGCTCTACGCCGGCAAC
>JANOFP010000184.1:0-2631 GCA_031413675.1 Bacteroidota bacterium | reverse complement strand
GGGAGTTCTGAGTGCATCGGTGCAAACACATTCACTAACTGAGGTGGATTATATCAATATGGGAAAATCATTTTATCCTGATAGTGATAGCAAAATACGATTCATTAAAATGAAAGGCAGAAAAGTATATGAGTATGCCATGAAAAATGTACCTGCTGCTATGAAAGCTTGTCTTGACAAGAGCGGCATAAGTATACATGAATTAAAAAAAGTCTTTATTCATCAGGCAAATGAAAAAATGGATGAAGGAATAATTAAGCGTCTATATCAACTTTATGGCATCAATAAAATTCCTGAAAATATTATGCCGATGAGTATCCATTGGTTGGGCAATAGCTCTGTTGCTACCATTCCGACTCTTTATGATCTTGTAATCAACAATAAAGTGCCAGACCATCATTTAGCTGCCGGAGATGTAATTCTATTTGCTTCAGTTGGTGCTGGTATGAATATAAATGCCGTTTGCTATCGCTGTTGATAAATGTAGAACAACTCAGAAATAATTTATTGAACAACAAATGTATTGGTAATAAAATGGTGCCATGCAAAATAATGATCCAATATTATTGGTAAGAGAAATTACAATCCTGGATATTGAATCCATCATCAATTACTGGACAAATGCAAGCGACGATTTTCTTACCGCAATGGGTGTGGACCTGAACAAAATGCCAGAAACGGAATTCTGGAAACAAATGCTATCTGAACAAGTAACCTTGTCGTACAAAGAAAAAAAATCGTACTGTATTATCTGGATGATAAATGGAAAAGCAACCGGTCACAGTAATGTAAACAAAATAATTTTTGGAGAAGAGGCTTATATGCATTTGCATATCTGGGATGAGCCAATCCGGCAAAAAGGACTTGGAATAAATTTTATTAAAATGACCTTGCCATATTTCTTTGAAAAGCTGGAATTAAAAAAAATATATTGTGAACCCTATGCGTTAAACCCGGCACCAAACAAAGCCTTGAAAAAAGCTGAATTTGAATTTGTAAAAAAATATTTATCCACCCCGGGTTTTCTGAACTTTGAGCAGGAAGTAAATCAATGGCTGATGACATTTGAAAAATTTAACAGTCTTAAGTAAAAAAGGGTCTTTGCAAAAAGACCCTTTTCCCTAACTATCAAATGAAATTTATTTCTCCATCATACCATCTGCTTTCCATTGTTTAAAAATATTGATGGTTGCCTCATCCAATTTCTCCGTTTTTTTAAATGGCATAAAACCCCGGTCAGTCGGATTCAATTCAATTCTTCTTATAATTTCATCAATGTTTGCTTTAACAGAAGCATACGTGTTAAACGGTGTTTTATTTCCGCCGGGAGGTATATGGCAAGGCGAACATTTATTCATTATGACCGTTTCAATATTACCAGCATAAAGCGATAAAACTTTTACGGGTTCTTTTGGCACATCTGCCACTGTAGTTGAAGATGTTGTTTTGGCTGCTTTTTTAGCCGAGCTGCAATAAGAAAATACAATTACGGTAACCGTGAGTAACGTAAATACAATTATTTTTTTCATGTTTTCGTTTTAAGGGTTAAATATATTTATTTCAATTCAAAATAGATTTTTTTTCTTTGCTGATGGCTTAATTTTATTTCAAACGGTAAGCTAAGAAAATATAGTACTTTTTATTTTTACAAAATGGAATCTACAATTATCATCCGGAATATCTTAAAAACAGATAATTCAGCACTTGCTAAAATTGTAAAAGGAACATTAGCAGAATTTGGGGCTAATCACCCTGGTACCGTTTATTATGATTCAACAACCGATGCATTGTTTGAACTGTTTCAAAAGGACAAGGCTCTGTACAATGTAGTAGAATTGAATGGCGAAGTAGTGGGCGGCGGAGGTATTTATCCTACAGAAGGGTTGCCTCTTGATACTTGCGAACTGGTTAAAATGTATTTACTTCCAAAAGCTAGAGGATTGGGTTTGGGAAAAATAATGATTGAAAAATGTATTGAGCAGGCAATACAAAATGGTTTCAAAAAAATTTATTTAGAAACAATGCCGGAGCTCAAACAAGCCTTGAGTGTATATGCAAAATTTGGATTTGAATACCTGAAAGGCCCGATGGGAAATAGCGGGCATACCGGTTGTAGTCTTTGGATGCTGAAGCAATTGTAAATTGAATATTTAAAATTGCAAAGTGATAACCAAACATTAAGTAATGATTATTTTATATAGACTAGTAAATGACTGATTGATAATACCACACACACTACTTACTACTCACCTCATAAACCGGGCTAAACAAATAAAGCCTACCCGAACTCACTTCTTCACACTTAAATCTTTTTCGTAATTTTTTTCCCTTCTTAAAAATTCTTCCATCACTGATTTGAAATATCACACCTTCATTCAATTCTTCTAATAATTTATGTGTACTTGCTTTTGCATCATATTTTCTCAATATTCGCAATAAGCCATCTTCTGCACAACTGCTGGCAGCCGGATTGCGCAATGATTTCATTAATTCGGATTGAATATCTTCCGGGAAAATTTTATGCTCAATAAATTGATGAAGTAATTGCCCATACATTTTTTTCCATTCGATTCCATGCGAGGCAACATTTCTTCCAAACTTATCAAATGTAACTAAATGTGCAAGTTCATG
>JANOFP010000183.1:0-18096 GCA_031413675.1 Bacteroidota bacterium | reverse complement strand
GCTACAACTACAACACAAGGAAAAGTTGATAGTTTACCAACTTATAATTGGCAAGATGAAGTTTTTGGAAAAGGAACAATTTTTAATGTAGAAGCTTCCATTCAAGGTGGGGCTCAAAATGTGAACTATTTATTATCAGCCTCGTATTCAAAACAAACTGCATTTATTGCCCCCGCTGATTTTCAAAGAGGTTCCTTACTTTCAAATCTTAATTTTAGAATTAATGATAAAATTACCATAGATAATTCTATAAGTCTAAGTACATCATCACAAAATGCACCTTATAGTATTGGGAACACCGGATTCGGTAACCCAGCTTATGCATCTGGTATGATGATTCCAATTAACCCAATTTATAATGCAGATGGAACTTATTTTGGACTTCCGGGCTCGGGGCAAAGCATTGTAGGAACTTTTAATCACAATATACTTGCCACAACTAAATTGGTTGATTATACTACCAGAACAAATCAATTAGTGGGTAGTGCTTCCCTTACATATAAAGCAACTAATGATCTTACATTAAAAACTTTAATAGGTTTAGATTATCGCTTAACTCAAGATCATCGTTATAGTGATCCCCGTGTAAATGATTTCTTTAGTGTTGGTGGGCGGCTTTCAGATCAAAGTGATTGGAATACAAATTTAATTTCTACTACAACTGCTAATTATAACAAACGAATTAAAGATAAGCATAATATTAATTTATTGGCTGGTGTGGAGTATCGTAAAGATCAAAATCAATGGTTCCAGGCAGATGTAGCCGGATTTCCAACTTATCTTCTACAATATGCAAGTGCAGGTTCTACAGAGGATAATGCTTCCGGGCAATGGACTGCAAGTTCAACTTTTTCTCAATTTGGAAAAGTTGGATACACTTTTATGAGTAAATATGTTTTTAACTATACTGTTCGCCGCGATGGATCCAGCAGGTTTGGATTAAATAATAAGTTTGGAGTTTTTCAATCCGCACAAGTAGCCTGGAATCTTGATCAAGAATCTTTTATTAAAAAATCAAATATAATTTCTGCTTTAAAAATAAGATACTCCTTCGGTCAGGCAGGAAACGATCAAATTGGAAATACGCTATATGCACAACTTTATAGTGCTACCAGATTGTATGGAGGCGGATCCGGTATTTTCCCAAGCCAATTAGGAAACCCTGATCTTTCTTGGGAAACGAGAGAAGAAAATAATGTTGGACTTGACCTTGGACTTTTTAAAAATCGTATAGTATTAACAGTTGATGCTTACAAAAAAATTAATAAAAATTTACTGGTTCCCCGATCACTTTATAATACTACTGGATTTACAACTGTTCAACAAAATTTAGGAAAAATTGAAAATAAAGGAATAGAATTTTTATTGTCAGTTGTTCCATTTGATGGAAAATTTAAATGGACATCTTCCTTTAATATTGCATTCCAAAAAAATAAAGTTATAGAGCTCTATGATGGTCTACAGGCACTTCCTGCAGATGCAACAATAAGAGTTGGATCCCCGTTAGGATCTTTCTATACATCGATATGGGCAGGTGTTAATCCTGCCTTAGGTCGCGGTATGTGGTATGATATAAATGGAAATATTACGTATAATCCGACTGCAGCGGATAGAAAAATTATTGGTGATATTTTTCCATCACACTTTGGCGGCTGGAATAATAATCTTTCTTACAAAGGATTTTCAGTTGATGCCTTTTTTCAATACGAGTATGGAAGAGTAAGAGCAGATGGACAATTTCAACAAATGATGCGGATGGCAGGTGCTACAGTTAATACCTTATTATATGGTTATGAAACTCGTTGGCAGAAACCCGGTGATATAGCACCTACTCCCAGAACTGTAAATGGATTAGCGGATATCAATAGTGTAGGATGGGCAACCGGAACTCGCTATGTTTTTAAAACCGATTATATAAGACTCAAACAACTTACATTTTCTTACGAACTTCCTACCACTATCATGAGTCGTTTCAGACTTGAAGGGGCAAAGTTTTATGTACAAGGTGTGAATTTATGGACATACACAAAATGGCCTAGTTATGATCCTGAATTTACGGGTGATAATTTTGGTATTTTGCCACAATCAAAAAATATTATCGTGGGCTTACAGGTAAGATTCTAATTTTTCAATGAAAAAAATAAATAATGAAAACAACAAAATTTTTAATACTTAGTTTTTTTATCGGGCTAATTTTTCAGTCTTGTAAAAAACAATTAGATATTCCTTCTCGAAATTCAATTGATGCATCACTTGCCTTAACTAATAAAGCTGGTATTGAGGGATCATTAAACTCGGTTTATTCCATTTTAAAAAGAGAAGCGTTTTATGGCAGAGATCTTTTTTCAATCCCTGATGCAATGGCTGATATAGCTTTTGCAAACGGAAGATCATCCAGATTATTAGGTGAAAATAGAAATCAATCGCTTTCAAATATAACTACCGGGTTATGGACTGGTGCCTATGGAGGAATCAATGAAATTAATTTAACCCTTGCAGCAATACCAAGTATAGGCGATGCTACAGCTGCTGATAAAATCAGATGGGAAGGTGAGTTTAAATTTATGAGAGCTTTATTAATGTTTGAATTGGTAAAAAATTATGCTTATATCCCGACTTATACTGTTCCTTCTCAAGATAAAGGCGGGGTTGTAATAAACTTACAAGGTTTTAATAACCCGGTAACTGCAGCAGCATTTTTTCCTTCTAGATCATCCACAGCAGCTTGTTATTCTCAAATTATGAGTGATTTATATACAGCCATTAATTTGCTGGCTAGTAATGGACGTGGAGCAAGCACTGGAAGAAATTATGGAAGTAAACACGCAGCGTTAGCCCTTGGGTCAAGAGTTAAACTCTATGAAGGTAATTGGGCCAAAGCTGATTCATTTGCAACTGCAGCTATCACTTTAACCAGTGGGATTGGTGCTATGACAAATACATCAAATTATGTATCGGGCTGGAGAGCTGCTGATCATCCTGAAGGTATTTTTCAAGTATGGTATCAAAATGTTTTAGAAAATATTGGACAAAATACTTCACTAGCTGCAACACATACAACTCTCAAAGCACCTGGAGTTCCACAAAATTATTGGGATGTTCGTCAAGGTCAGGGAGATTTAATGCCTAACGCATTTATACTCGGACAACTTGGAATCACAGGTCATCCATTCGCAACAACTCTAACAGCATCATCAACTCCAACTACTGTCCCTCCTCCTGTCCTTACTTATAGCAATGACATTAGAAACCGTCTTTTCGAATGGGGTGTAAATGCTTCTGGTCATTATGTAGAATGTACAAAATGGTTTGGGAAAAGTGGTGCATCCAATTGGGATAATACAGTTATAATTCGTTGGCCTGAATTATACCTTAATCGTGCAGAAGCAAGGTATAGAATGGGAAGCGAAACAACAGCTTGGGCTGATTTAAATGTCATACGTTCTGCCCGATTTATTGGGTTCGTTGTACCCGGTGTACAGGACTTTACTGGTCAGGCGTTGTTGGATGAAATTTTAAGACAACGTATGCTTGAATTTACTTTTGAGGGACATCGTTTTTATGATTTAAAAAGAAATGGTCTTACAATTTCAAAAACAAACCCCGCAGTGACATTACCAGCAACAGATTTTAGATTATTGCCAAGAATTCCAACAGGAGAAGTTGATGGTAATCCCAACATGGCTCAAAATTTTGGTTATTAATATTAAAATTGAAAAAATAACAATATGAAAAAAAATTATTTATTTATTTATATAAGTTTAATTTCCTTTTTGCTTTCATCCTGTATTAAAGATGATGTAAAATCATTTCAAGGAAATACCGTTGTAGAATTTGATGCTACTGTTTTTAATTCTGTAGCCCCTGGCTTTACATATCCAATTCTCGTAAGAGCTGCTGGCTACGGTCGTGCGGTAAGCACAGCTGACCCGAGTATTACAAGAACATCAGGGCAGGTTAAACTAAGAGTAAATCTTGTTGGCCAGCAACGGAGCACAGTTGAAGTTATATCATACCAGGTATTTACTGTTACGCCGACAAGCCCCAATTTACTGGGTGCTTCAGGTACTCATTATAATACCAGCGGAACATTTACCATACCTGCAAATAGCAGCTTTGGTGAAGTAGTAATTAATATTTTAAATCCTGGCGTAAGTAGCACAATAGCAAGAGAAGTTCATCTTGAATTGCAAGGTAGTAGCACGAATATAAAAGCAAGCGAAAACTATAAAAAAATAGCAATCAGAATTGCACAGAATTAATTTAACGTTTACGATACTTAACTCTAAATAAAAAAACTCCGGCTCATCACCGGAGTTTTTTTATTTCAATACTTCCTGTAACTTTTGCTGCAATTGTTCGCCACGCAAATCCTGTGCAACTATTTTTCCCTCGGGGTTTACCAATACATTAAAGGGTATGCCGCTGATGTTGTATAGCGGAACTACCGGGCTGCTCCATTCCTGCAAATCACTGATATGTTTCCAGGTTAATCCGTCTTTCATTACTGCTTTTGCCCATGACTCTTTATTCTTATCAAGCGATACACCGAGAATTGTAAAATTTTTATCTTTAAATTTTTGATAAGCTGTTACAACATTCGGATTTTCTTCGCGGCAGGGCCGGCACCAGCTTGCCCAAAAATCAACCAACACATATTTTCCTTTGTAGGATGAAAGACTTATTTCTTTTCCAGAAAGGTCGGGCATAATAATTTCAGGTGCTGGTTTTCCTACCCATTGCTGGGTAGTTGCTAGTTGCTGTTCCAGTTGTTTTTTCTGAGCATCCAATTGATCTTTTATAGCAGCAACCCCTTTATTCGAAGGAAATTTTGCTACAGTATTATTTACGATTGTATTTACTTCATCGTCATTAATTGGCTCCAGATTGAAATGTGGATTTTCGTTTCTGTTGGTCTGGTAATAACCTAGCAGATACATTGCCAATGCGGGGTTATTTGATTTTTCAATTGCATTCAGACTAAAATTTTTTAAATCAGTTGCAGCTTGGAATCGTTGTTGCTTCAGCAAATTAACTTTGCTGTCAGCTGGGTTAATTCTTGAAAGACTATCTGTTTGTAAATCGGCATTATACAAATCAAGCAATCTATTTCCAAAACCGGTAAGAAATTCTTTTAATTTTAAGCTACCGGGGGAACCTATCAATTCGTAACTATCTACATACTCATTTCCTTTTTCGCTAAACGTTGCATTCACTTGAATTGAATTGGTATCATTAACGATGGTAACAGCCGGATAACTATTTTTATCGAGCCGGAGTGTATAAATTTTTTCTGCATCACTTTCCGTTTTAAATTCATACCGGCCATCAGCTTTTATTTTAGAAGAATCTACAACCGTACGCTGCATGGTAGCCATTGGTATTTCTTCCAGGTATATCATTTGGGCCTTACTATTGGTCAGTGTACCCGATACTTTAAATGATTTTCCAGCTATTTCTTTTTTAGATTCTCCATTGCAACCGGCAATAACCACTGCAACACTTAAAATAAAAATCAGTTTTCTCATTTTAATAAAATTATGATTTGAGTTTTTCCAATAACAGGCTGTTTACAATTTTGGGATCTGCTTTTCCTTTTGTTTGCTTCATTACTTCTCCTGTAAAAAGTGCAAGCAATCCTTTTTTCCCTTTTTTATATTCCAACACTTTTATTGCCATTTTTATTAAAATCAGATCTACTACGGGGCCCAGTTCGCCAGCATCTGATTGCTGAATCAGGTTATTGGCAATGGCTATCTGTTCCGGATCTTTTCCAGGATCATTTATCAGTTGCGAAAATATTTTTGTTGATGCAGCAGAAAAACTGAGTTTATTTGATTGCACCAGATCTATGAGTGCCGCTATTTGTTTAGAAGAAATTGGAAATTGATTTATTTCCAGATTGTTTTCATTCAACCATGTTTTTACCGGGCCCAACATCCAGTTGGCTGCAGCTTTGGGCCTCACCTCCGACGCTTTGGTCGGAGTCTGACATTTATCGTCAGACCCAAACCCATCTCCAGATTGAGAGTGTAAATTTTTGACTAGACTTTCAAAATAATTGGCAAACTCTTTTTCCTCGGTTAATACAGTTGCGTCATAATCTGAAAGATGAAACTCCGATTTATATTTATTTATTCTTTGTTCGGGTAAAGCCGGTATAGAAGAACGAATTGTTTCAATAAAATTTTCGGATAAACTAAAAGGGGTAAGATCCGGATCAGCAAAGTAGCGGTAATCATCTGCATCTTCCTTATCACGTATGGCAAATGTTGTTCCGGTTGAAGCATCAAAACTTTTTGTTTGCTGAATAATTGTTTCTCCAGATTCTAACATTTGTACTAAACAATCTGCTTCGTATTCAATAGCACGTTTTACATTGCGTATTGAATTCAGGTTTTTCACCTCCACTCTTGTTCCCAATTTCGTTTCCCCTTTTTTTCTTACAGAAATATTTGCATCGCATCTAAAACTTCCTTCCTCCATATTGCCATCACATATTTCAAGATAGCGAACCCGTTTTCTTAATTCGGTTAAATAAGAATATGCTTCGTCGCCACTTCTTAAATCCGGTTCACTGACAATTTCAATTAAAGGAGTACCAGCACGGTTATAATCTATACTTGTATTATGCTCATCCAGATCATGCAAGCTTTTACCCGCATCTTCCTCCATATGAATCCTGTTGAGTCGAATCAGTCTTTCTGAATCTGAAGATTTAATTTTTACAAAACCCCCTTTACATATCGGAGTTGTATGCTGCGAAACCTGATAACCCTTTGGCAGATCGGGATAGAAATAATTTTTTCTTGCGAAATAATTATTTTTTTCAATTTCACAATTACATGCCAATCCCATTTTTACTGCAAATTCAATTGCTTTCTTATTCATTTTTGGCAATGTACCCGGGTGACCAAGCGTAATTGGGCTGACGTGAGTATTCGGTTCGGCTCCATAAGCTATACTATCACCGCAGAAAAGTTTACTCTTGGTTAATAATTGTGCATGCACCTCCAGACCTACTACTGTTTCGTATAAATTTTTGTTCTCCATATCAGAGCGGCAAAAATACGGCTCAAAGATTTAACGGGTTGTCAATTTTAATACAAAAGAATAAGCTTAGAATTATCGGTCTAGATATGAATATCGTTGGATTGAATAGAACAAAAAAAGCCCCGCAATATTTATTACGGGGCTGTGTCATGGCTATACTTGCAATTTTGTGGAATGCCTAAGTATTTATAGATCGGCTGTTTTTAATTTGCGTGGTATCTTTACTTCTATATTCTGCGATTTCCCATCACGTTTTATTTGCAAACGCATATTTGGTTTGTCTTTATTTTCCTTAACCAACTTTGCTATTTCATCGGCGCTGTTTACTTCTTTATCATTTACGTGTGTTACAATATCGTTTTCTTTAACACCTGCTTTAGCTGCATTACTCTCTTCGTCTACTTCTATTACTTTTACTCCTTTGCCATCGTCGGTCTCCTGAACAGATAATCCTAATTTGGGCTGACTACCATCAAAAGAACGGCCATATCTGATTTTGGGAATACTTTCAAATTGCTTGAAATTCATTTCAGGCATTTTGAAATCAAAATTTTGACCATCGCCGAATGAATAAGCGCTGAGCCCTTTTGATTTAGTCAATTCAGCAGTTGCTTTGTTTTCTTTTTTATCCCGCATATAAGTAACTGTAACTTTATCACCTGGTTTGTGATTTTTAATTTCTTTAGAAAGTTCATCCGGAGTTTCAATTTTCTTATCGCCTATTTTAGTAATTATATCTCCTTCTTTCAACCCTGCTTTTGAAGCACCACTTTCTTTTGTTACTTCCTGAATTTTTACACCATTATCTGCCTTTTCTGTTACCACACCAAGCATTGCACGGTTTTCACTTTCAGTATATAAATTCATTGCCCTTCCTCCTTCATCACCCCATGCCATAGCACCCGGGCTTGTCATTCTCAATAGATTATTTCCCTGCTTAATCTTCGATTTGTTTACGGTTATATCACCCTCTTTTAATTCGCTTATGGGTTTGCCATTCACTGTAATATTATCACCATCCACCACGATGGTTACTTTTTCTTTACTATCGCCTTTGCGGGTAACAATTATTCGTTCAAGGTCTTTGGGTTTTTCCTTATCTTTTATTTTTTCATCCTGTGCATATAAAACAGGAATAAATAATAAAGCTGCAATAAAAGCTGCTGTGAGTTTTGAAAGTAATTGTTTCATAATTTTTATTTTTACTACGTTAAGTTTCGTAGAGCGAATATAAAGACATTTTTTCGAATACGAAACATTTCGGAAATGTTAAATAATTTTTTCTTTGACCGGGCTAATCAGTGGTTGAGCGGATTTGTAATTTGATAAGTTCGCAGGTTATACCCCTCCACCTGTTGCAAACCAATGTATAGTAAACCGCAACGCTCAAGCACTTTACAGGAGGCAATATTCGCCGGTTCTGCCCTCCCGGTAATTATATTAAGATTCAATTTTTCAAACCCATATTGAATACTCGAAAAAGCAGCTTCGGTAGCAAACCCATTTCCCCAATATTTTTTTATTAACCGGTAACCCAGATCAACTTCATTTAATTCCGGTCTGTATTTTAGTCCGCACCAGCCAATAAATTCATGGTTGGGTTTTAAATGAACGGCCCAGCGGCCATGATTATATAAAACGTATTGGGGTAAAATATTTTTTTCAAGGATTTCTTTTGCATGATTTAAATTCCAGATTGGATCATGTGTGAAGCGGGTTACTTCCGGATCATTATTCAGATCATAAATTAATTGAACATCATCGGGTGTAAACAGGCGAAGAAGCAGCCTTGATGTTTCGATGATGACATTCATCTCACAAGAGTGATTTTATTTTATCAATCACTTGTTGAAGGTTCCCGGCATCTTGTCCCCCGGCAGTAGCTAATGTTTTTTGTCCGCCTCCGCCGCCGCTTATTAATGGTGCTACATATTCTTTAATTATTTTTCCAGCATCTAAATTTTTTGCAGCGGCTACTGTGTCAGAAATTCCGACTGCTACAAAAGGTTTGCCTCCGATATTTACACATAACACAGCTACATGATCCCGTACATGATTCTTCAGATCAAAACAAAGTTTCTTTAAAGCATCGGCGTTGCTTACTTCTACTATATCACCAATAAAATTTACACCATTAATGATTTCATCTTTCTGAAGTAATTCATTCCGTATGCCCACTAACTGTCTTGCTTCCATCACTTCAAGGTGCTTTTTCAACTCATTGTTTTCTGCCTGAAGATTTTCGATTGACTTCTGAATGTCTTTTGGATTTTTTAATGATTCACGAATAGCCCGAATTGATTCGAATGAATTGTTGATGTATTTCTCAGCTTCCATACCGCATACAGCCTCCATTCTCCGAACACCTGCTGCTACTGCTGTTTCGGTAGTGATTTTGAAAATACCGAGTTCACCCGTAGCGCCGACATGAGTACCACCGCATAATTCAATTGAATAAGCAGGATCAATAATTACAACTCTTACTTTTTCACCATATTTTTCTCCAAACAATGCCATTGCACCCAACTTCATTGCTTCGTCTTTTGGTAATTCTTTTATTACAACCGGTATATTCTCTCTTATTTTTTCATTCACCAGCTTTTCAATAGCAGACATTTCGTCATCTGTAACTTTTGTAAAATGAGAAAAATCGAAACGCAAATGATTTTCGTTTACCAGGCTTCCCTTTTGTGCTACGTGTGTTCCTAATAGTTTTCGTAAAGCTGCGTGCAACAGATGAGTAGCTGAGTGATGAAGCTCAGTATTTTTTCTTTTACTGTGATCAACTTTTGCAAAAACAGTTCCGCTGAGATAAGCCGGAATCGTTTCAACAAAATGGATGATTAGATCATTATCTTTTTTTGTATCTACAACTTCGAGCCTCACCCCCGGCCCCACTCCTGACGGAGAGGGGAGAATGATTTCGCCTCTGTCACCAACCTGGCCGCCGCTTTCAGCATAAAAGGGTGTTGTTTCTAAAACGAGTTGATAAGATTCTTTTCCCTTTGCTTTTACTTTACGGTACTTTACAATTTTCGTTTCTGATTCCAATCCATCATAACCCATGAATTCGTTTCTTGCATAATCATCTAATACAATCCAGTCTTCTGTATCTACAGTGCCTGCTGCACGGCTGCGGGTTTTTTGTAGTTGCATTTCTTTTTCGAAACCTTCCTGATCGACTAAAAGTTTATTTTCCAAAGCTATCAGCTTTGTGAGATCAATAGGGAAACCATACGTATCATATAACTCAAAAGCATTCTTACCAGAAATATTTCCTTCTTTAATTATATCATCAATTCTTTTCAATCCCTTATCCAACGTTCTTAAAAAACCTTCTTCTTCTTCTTTCACAACTTTTGTTACAAAGTCAAGCTGTTTTAATAATTCAGGAAAAACATTTTCAAATTGTTTAGCCAACACTGGCATGAGTTGATGTAACAAGGGTTGTTTAAAATCTAAATAAGAATAGTAATAACGAACGGCTCTTCTTAAAATTCTTCTTATGACATACCCCGCTCCGGTATTGGTTGGCAGTTGCCCATCAGCAATCGTAAATGCAATTGCACGTATATGATCTGCAATAACTCTGAAAGCTACATCCTGTTTTGTATCACTAAACCTGTATTTCTTCTTTACAATTTTTTCTGTTGCCGCAATTTTTCCGGTAAAAATATCTGTATCGTAGTTTGAAGTTTTGCCTTGCAATACTCTTACTAATCTTTCCAAACCCATACCTGTATCTACATGTTTTGCGGGCAGCTGTTCCAATGTCCCGTTTTTTAAACGGTTGAACTGGATAAATACATTGTTCCAGATTTCTAATACTTGCGGGTGATCATTATTCACCAGCGTTTTCCCATCTATCTGTTTTCTTTCTTCATCGCTTCTGCAATCAACATGTATTTCGGTACAAGGTCCGCAAGGACCCGTATCGCCCATTTCCCAGAAATTATCTTTTTTATTTCCTGATAAGATTCTGTCTTCTGCAATAACTTTCTTCCATTCATTGTATGCCTCTTCATCTTTTGGTAATCCTTCTTTTGTATCACCTTCAAAAATGGAAACATACAATTTGTCTTTCGGAATTTTATAAACTTCGGTAAGCAGTTCCCAACTCCAGGCAATTGCTTCCTTTTTAAAATAATCACCAAAACTCCAGTTGCCCAGCATTTCGAACATGGTGTGATGATACGTGTCCACTCCCACTTCTTCCAGGTCATTATGTTTGCCGCTTACCCGTAAACATTTCTGTGTATCAACAACACGTTTCCATGCTGCCGGTTTATTTCCAAGAAAATAATCTTTAAACTGATTCATACCTGCATTGGTAAACATCAGCGTAGGATCGTTTTTAATAACAATGGGTGCGGAAGAAACAATGGTATGTTGCTTTGATACAAAAAAATCTAAGTAGGCTTGTCTTATTTCTGCGCTGGTCATATTGTGAGTGGTGAATTTGAAAATGTGCTAATATGCAAATGTGCAAATAAATGGTACCCTCCGTTAATTTGTTCAATAGAAATACTGAACGATGAACGGAGCGTCGCAACAGCAGTTGATAGTAGTATTTCAGCTTGGTTCATAAATAGTATTTCGATTCAATAACTCAGGTAAAATACGGGTTGATTTTTGCAGTTGAAGGAGCTATATTTGTTTTCCCTCAGGTTGCGGGAGCAAAGGTAATCAATACTGATTTCTGAGCCGATGAAAAAAATAAAATATTACTATAATACGCATACGCTGCGCTACGAAAAACTTGAGACTCCGCTTCGGGTAAAACTGCTACGGGTGTTTGGTTTTATTGCAGCAGCAATTGTTACAGCGGGTATCATTTCTTATTTCGCATTCCGGTTTGTGGGTTCACCAAAAGAAAAAATATTGCAACGCAGAAATGAGGTGTTGATGGATAAATATAGTGAGATGAATGATTCGCTGAAATCGATGCAACAGCAAATGCATGAATTGGAGAAAAGAGATAACGACGTCTATCGTGCAATATTTGAAGCCAACCCCATACCCGACAGTGTACGTGCAAAAGCTATAGAATTAAAAGCGGAGATTGCCTTTGTAGAAAGTTTAAAGGACAATGTGCTTGTGAGTTCCATTCATAGTTCATTAAATAATTTGAGCAATCGCATTCATGCTCAAAAAATATCATACTCTGAAGTGGATGAATTGCTGAAAACGAAAGAAAATATTCTTTCACATACACCAGCTATTCAACCGGTATCTAATAAAGACCTTGATCGTATCGCATCGGGCTTTGGTTTTCGTATAGATCCGATTTATAAAACTGCGAAGATGCATGCCGGATTGGATTTTACTGCTCCCCGGGGTACACCCATTTATGCAACTGCAGATGGGGTAGTAGATTTAGCTGGTAATGCTGGTAATGGTTTTGGTAATCATGTTATCATAAATCACGGTTATGGATATGAAACTTTATACGGTCATATGGTAAGGGTAAAAGCAAGAAAAGGGCAGGCCATTAAACGGGGTGAAGTGATAGGTTGGGTAGGCAGTTCTGGAAAGAGTACGGGACCGCATTGTCATTATGAAGTTCATTACCGGGGCGAAAAAATAGATCCAATTTATTTCTTCTTTAATGATTTGAATCCAGAACAGTTTGACAGATTGGTGAAGAAAGCGGCAGCGAGTAATCAAAGTTTAGATTAGGAGGTGAGTGGTGAATTGCAAATTTCAAATTTTTAATTGCAAATTTTCCATTGGACTTTGCGGGTAAATGATAGATTACAGATTGATTAATGATGACTGCCGACCTATCCAACTTTTCCACAATGCTCATTGATTGCATGTTACTATTGTTCAGGAAACTATTCACGTCCCTATCTTTGTCTGCCAACCGGCAGGTAGGCGTAGCACCATGAGTAAAGCTCAAACACAAATATTATTTGATTTTGCTGAAGCAGCCTCTGCCGTTTCAAAATTGGATGAAAAAGATTCGAAAAAGAAAATATCCATATTGGAGAAACAAATTGCTGCAGTTAATGCAAATATAAAAGTGATGGCGCCGGGAAAAAGAGGACGCAGATCACTAAAAATCGAAAATGAAAACCTGGATCATATTCAGATACCAGCCGATGAAATTCTTTTTCAAAAACAATATTACTCGATAGGCGATGTGGCTGAAATGTTCCTGGAAAAAACATCTTTGATTCGTTACTGGGAAACAGAGTTTGATATTCTCAACCCAATGAAGAACCGGAAAGGCGATCGTTTTTTCCGGCCGATAGATGTAAAAAACCTGAAACTGATTTATGATTTATTACGCCGCCGAAAAATGACAATTGAAGGAGCTAAGGCTTATTTGAAAAGTAATGGAAATGCTGAAGAAAAATATGAACTCATCCAATCGCTGGAAAAGATAAAAAAATTTTTGAGTGAAATGAAAGCAAGTCTTTAAAATCCACGCTGTTTTCTTTTCTGTTTAATTTTTTAATCCCCTATTTATTTTAATTCGTATGAAATTTTTAACAACCGTCTTTCTTTTTATTTTTTATTGTATTCACACTTCAGGACAAAGCCAGTATTTAGTTTACCCGGATACGGCACATGCCGGTCAAAAAGTTTATAAAGGAATTCTTTCAAAAGAAATTCTGTTGAACGACACCAGTTTTAAATGGTATGCAGATAATCAGAAATATTATACGCCAATGGTAACGGCTGTAGAGGCGGTTAAATTAAATAAAGACAGTATTGAGCTTTTGGTTTTTATGGGTACCTGGTGCGAGGATTCACATTTTATTATTCCCCGTTTATACGAATTGAGTGAGGCAGCAGGTTTTGACAGTAAAAAAATTACATTGATAGGAACAGACCGGTATAAAAAAACGCTAAGTCATTTATGTGAAGCGTTAAACATTTATAATGTGCCTACCATCCTTGTTATGAAGAAGGGGGTGGAACAGGGCCGAATAATCGAATATGGGAAATATGGAATGTTTGAAAAAGATATGATTGAAATTCTTTCTTCAAAATAGTATTACCGGAAGGCCCAGATGCTGATTTCATTTTGTTTTAATGCATACAATTTTGAAGAAGTAAAACTAAAAGACTTTGCTTGCTGAAGTGGTTTTGGCAACGACCATTCATCGTATCTGAATTTCTTTATCTCGTACCGGTACAGGGTATCTGCCACCGAACCGAAAATATATTTACCAGCTACTTTAAAATTTTGCCAGCGACTAATCAGTATTTTATTTTTTAATGACCCGTAATAATCGAATACATAAACTGCTTTTGCTGAATCGTAGATATAAATATTCTGATCGGCATCGGTAATACTCTGCGGCGAAAGTGATTCATCGAACAGCAACCGAAAATCGGGAGTTTCGAATAACATCTTTCCATCTTCATCAATTTTTTTCAATTTGTTTTCCAGGTCATCATACAGCCATATTTTATTGTCGTAGGATTGACCAATCGCTTTTGCCTGAAAAATATTTTGTTTGCGTAAATCAATGGTATTTTTAAGATTGAGAAAACGGTCCAGTACAATGACGGTTGCAAAGTCTTTGTAATATAATAATACTTTCAATGGATTGGAGACATCAATCAGTGAAGCTTTGCCAAATCTTTTTACATCATTAAAAATGGCAACCGAGTCGCCGTTGGCATTTAATTTCTTCAATTGGTTTTTGCTGTTGAGCAGATAGATATTATCCAAATCATCGACTGCAAAACTTGTAATATCGCCTGCAATAGTTTTTACAAATCGGAATGTAGAATCGGATTGTGCCAACAGCTGATAGCCGAAAGCAAGAAAAAACAGATTTAAGAAAAATTGTTTCACTTAATTACGGATTATTTTATCATCATTCCCTGTATAGGATTTTAATTCCATTTTCGTGCCATCAAAAACAGCATAGGTGAAATAGCGTATCCAGTCGCCGAGGTTAATATACCGGCTCGCCTCACCCCCAACCCCTCTCCTCTCGGAGAGGGGAGTTAACAGAAAATCAATCGGAAGATGGCGGTGGCCGAACACTAAATAATTGTAAAAATCTTTTTTCAAAACTTCTTTACAATAAATAATCAGCCATTCTTTTTCTTCACCCAGAAATGTTTCTTCATCTGTAATTCTTCGGCTTCGCCGGCTGAGGTAATTTGCCAAACCCAAACCTAATACGGGCGGAAATATTCCAAACAACCATTGACAAACAGGATTACGGAATACTTTTTTCAACCGCTTATATCCGTGATCATCGGGACCCAAACCATCACCATGCCCTATCAAAAATTTTTTTCCATTTCTTTCAAATGGTACGGGCTCAAAATAAACTGAGATATTTAATTCTTTCTGAAAATAATCTTTCATCCACATATCATGATTGCCAACAAAGAAATGCATCGTGATTCCGGCATCAGATAATTCTGCCAATTTACCAAGCAATCTTGTATATCCCCGTGGTACTACTTTTTTATACTCGTACCAGAAGTCAAATATATCACCTACTATAAAAATCTCAGACGCATCCTTTTTTATTTCGTCCAGAAATTTTACAATTCTTTTTTCCCGTACCAAACTGGAAGCAGCATCGGGTGCACCGAGATGAAAGTCGGATAAGAAGTAAATCTTTTTATTATTATTTGTGCTTTCCATTTAATTTTTCTTACCCTTTTTTCACTTTCGATTTTATTAATTGACGCAATTCATATATTTCATCTGTGTCTTTACATCCGCTTTTGGGTACCAGGAAAAAAGAACGGGTATCAAAATACAAATGAAAAAAATGAGGGCTTTCCATATAATTACTCAGTGAGGTCCACGGCCAGGAACGTGAACCATGCTCATGTTCCAGTGTAAAATCATCTTCATTGAAATGCATACTGAAGCTGTCTTTGAAAGTTGCTGTTTTTTTATAAATAATTGCCGGCATCAGAAACCAGAAACTAATCATAAGTATGATCCAGAGCAATGCACCCACAAAAAATGCAAAGGGTAAAATATATTTCATCAGGTATAAGACAAAAGATAAAATTGCAAATACATTAACCAATATGATCATTAACCGTATTTCTCTGCGGCTTATAAAATGATAACGCAATGCCTGCAACACCTGAGCTTTGTTATAATCGAAGTAAATTGTCATTCCTTAAAATTTAAATTTTTATCAGAATCCTGCGGACAGTTTGCAATTTAATACCGAATCGCCATATAAAATTGTCCTATTAGATATAAGTAACTGTATGGCTCTCGGTATTATCCCAGAATAACTTTGACTAATTTATAAATTAAATTGGGATAAGACACAATCGTTTTGAATTGGGAAAATAAAAACCCCCCGAAAAATCGGAGGGCTTTATTATTAAGAAACTACTTTTATTAATATTGAATAGTTTTAGTCTTATGCCGGTATATTAAATAACCTTATAATCTCCTCATAAGACATAGCTTTAAGTTGTTGTACTGTTAAACCTGAAGCAGGTCCACTCATCATTCTACCTCCACCAATAACACCTGGTATTAAAATATATCTGAAAGCATAGTTTGAATTTAAATTAAATCCAGGGTTTGCACCATTAATAGTACCATAATAATAAATTATTTTTCCTACAACTGGAAGTGCATCATAATAAATTGGAGTAGCACTCAGTGTCACATGCGGAAGCAACCAAAAAACTAATCCTGGTGTAGTATTAAACTGAACATAATTCAGAATAACTCCCTGATCACGAATAGCAGCAGTTAAACTTGGTGCAATAATTATTGCCCTTTTACAACTTCCCTGATTTGTTATAGTAGTATCAACCCAGCCACCTGTAGGAATTAATGCCCATGAAGAATAGATTACATTGGCAGAACCAGTTGCACCAGTCGGACCCGCAGGACCGACAGGACCAATAGGACCAACAGGACCGGTAGCACCAACAGGACCGACTGGTCCAGTAGCACCATTAGTACCATTAGCACCAGTTTGACCTTGTGCTCCAGTACCACCAACAGGACCTTCGGGACCTTCTTTGGTACAGTTTACAAATACAAAAACGATTGCTAATAAAAAGATTGAAAGGGGTCTGAGTTTTCTCATAACGTTTGTTTTGGCAGTTAAATAAGTTGTAGAATAAAATGATTAATCAACGTTTCTAAAAACGAGATTTAAAGATAAAGGAAAATATTTCAATTCAACGTGAGTTTTTAAAAAAAAACTTCCAAGACTGTTTTTGCACACATAGCAGCTATCTGTTACATTTGCTTTTAACCAAAAATTCGCTGGCTATGTATAAATTTTTCATAATTACAATTGTTTTATCTGTTTCAGC
This sequence comes from Bacteroidota bacterium, assembly GCA_031413675.1. Classification (GTDB taxonomy): domain Bacteria; phylum Bacteroidota; class Bacteroidia; order Chitinophagales; family Chitinophagaceae; genus VBAR01. The sequence goes on along the minus strand of JANOFP010000183.1, from coordinate 756 downwards.
AATAAGTGGATTTTCCCAGATAAAAAAAGGGACACGAATGGCTGGTGCAAGTATTGGGACCGTACTCTATAATTCTGGAAAAACTGAATACAGCTTTCCCCCTCCCACCACAGGTTTTGTTTCCAATAATAAAAACTATGGCATAAACTTAGGTCCATCAATGGGATGGTTTATATCTGATAATACCGCCGTTGGAGCCTCGCTGAATTTTGCTGTAAGTAATTCGAAAACTACCGATGTAAGCGATGCAACGGGAAATACGTTTAATAAAGATAATTCGAACCGTTTTAATATTGGAATTGGCGGTTTTGCCAGAAATTATTTTAAAACAGAAGGTAATTTACTTCCCTTCGGGCAAGTAAATCTGAGTTTTGGAACGGGCACTTCTAAGTCTGATGGTTTTAATTTTATTGGTAGCGATAAATACACGTATAATGGAAAATCGAGCGGCGATTCGTATATGAATGCAGGCTTAAGTTTTGGATTTACAAAAATGCTGAATAATAAGATAGGACTTGATCTTTTTGCAGGCTATAATTATTCAAAAACGAAAAGCGTTTTTAAAAAAACAACATTGATAGATGTGGGTAATAACGGATCTACCGATCAAACCAGTATTAGTGAGCCCACTATGAAATATTCAAATCATGGGGCACTTGTAGGTGTTAGCTTCCAGATTTTTTTAGATAAGAAAAAATAAATTTCTCTGTTATAAAGAAAATCCCCCCGTAGCAAGTGCTACGGGGGGATTTTCTT